>CALGIB010000535.1 GCA_937915955.1 uncultured Pseudomonadota bacterium | reverse complement strand
ACTCCATGGACTACGGCTACCAGGCCCCCGCCTGGGGCAGCAACGGCGGCGCGCCCTTCGCCATCCAAATGGAGAGCGCGCCCAGCCCCTGGGAGGGCAACCACCACATCCTGCGCGTCGGCGTCCAGGGCCAGGAGATCCCGGCCAGCGCGCGCAAGCCTGTGCACTTGACCTTCCTGGTGGACACCAGCGGCTCGATGAGCAGCCCCGACAAGCTGGACCTGGCCAAGCAGTCCCTGCACGAGCTGGTCGGCAACCTCGGGGAAGAGGACACCGTCGCCATCGCCACCTACGCGGGCGGCTCGGTCATCGTGCTGGAGCCCACCAGCGCCCTCCGCCAGGCCACCCTGCACCGCGCCATCGAGACCCTGTCCAGCGGCGGCGGCACGCACATGGACTCGGGCATGAACCTGGCCTACCAGATGGCCAGCGAGTCCTACCTGCACGGCGCCGAGAACCGCGTCATCGTCCTGTCCGACGGCGACGCCAACATCGGCCGCACCACGCACGAGGAGATCCTGCGCACGGTCCAGCACCACGCCGAGGAGGGCATCACGCTGACCACCGTCGGCTTCGGCATGGGCAACTACAAGGACACGATGATGGAGCAGCTCGCCAACAAGGGCGACGGCAACTACTTCTACGTGGACTCCATGGCCGAGGCCCAGGAGGTCTTCGGCGAGGACCTGAGCGGCACCATCACGACCATCGCCAAGGACGTGAAGATCCAGGTCGAGTTCAACCCTGACGCCGTCATCGCCTACCGCCTGATCGGCTACGAGAACCGGGACATCGCGGACAAGGACTTCCGCAACGACCGGGTCGACGCCGGCGAGATCGGCTCCGGCCACGCGGTGACCGCGCTCTACGACGTGGTCCTGCGCGACGACGCCTCCAGCCGCGAGCTGGCCACCGTCCGCCTGCGCGCCAAGGCCCCGGGCCCCGACAGCGCCGCCAAGGAGTGGGCCACGGTGATGGACGGCGAGCTGATGCACCGCGAGCTGGCCGCCTCGAGCCGCGAGCTCCGCCTGGCGGTGGCCGCCGCCAGCTTCGCCGAGCTGCTCCGGGGCAGCCCCTACATGGTCGAGGTCAGCTACGCCGACGTCTGGAACCTGGCCAAGGCTGCCAGCCGCGGCACCGCCGAGGACAGCGAGCTGCTCGAGCTCATCTCGACGGCTGCGCGGCTCTCGGGCGAGGGCGGCCCCGTCGCGACGCGCTGAGCGTCCCCGTGGTCCTCCGGCGCGAGTAGTCTGGGAGCTCGCTCGGAGGTCTCGTGCTGCTCCTCGCCCTCACCGTCTTCGGCTGCCGCAACAAGGACCAGGTCAACTACGACAGCCAGGGCCAGATCGCCCCTGACAGCGAGGTCCTGGACCCCGACGTGGACGGCGACGGCGTGCCCGCCTCCGAGGACTGTGACGACAGCGAGCCCTCGGTCCACCCCGAAGCCCCCGAGCTCTGCGATGGCCGGGACAACGACTGCGACGGGGAGGTCGACGACAACGTCGGCGGCACCTGGTACACCGACGCCGACGGGGACGGCTTCGGCGACCCCGAGTCCGGCAGCCAGAGCTGCGAGCCGGGTGACGGACAGACGGCCGACAGCAGCGACTGCGACGACACCCGGCCCGAGGTGAACCTGGCCGCCGACGAGGTCTGCAACGGCCTGGACGACGACTGCGACGGCGACACCGACGAGGACAGCGCTCTGGACACCACCACGAAGTACGCCGACGCGGACGGGGACGGCTTCGGAGACCCCAACGCCGGGCTCGAGGCCTGCGAGCACCCCAGCGGGTACACGGCCGACGACGGCGACTGCGACGACACCCACGCCGAGGTGAACCCTGAGGCGACCGAGGTCTGCAACGGGCTGGACGACGACTGCGACGGCCGCACAGACCCCAGCGACAGCGAAGACGCGGCCACCTGGTACGCCGACGCGGACAGCGACGGCTACGGCGCCGAGGCCTACACCAAGGTCTCCTGTGAGCAGCCCACCGGCCACGTCGAGGACGCCACGGACTGCGACGACAGCGAGACCGCGGTGAACCCCGCCGCGACCGAGGTCTGCAACGAGGTGGACGACGACTGCGACGGGCACGTCGACGAGGACGTGCTGTCCGAGTGGTACCTGGACGTGGACGGCGACGGCTACGGCTCGGGCACCGCCGTGGACGCCTGCGCCGCGCCCACCTCGGCCTACGTGGCCGACGACGGGGACTGCGACGACGCCGACGTCGCCTACAACCCTGGCGCCACCGAGGGCTGCGACGGCGAGGACTACGACTGCGACGGGGACGTGGACAACGACGCCGACGGCGACGGCTTCGCGGACAGCAGCTGCGGCGGGGACGACTGCGACGACAGCGACAGCAGCATCAAGCCCGACACCAGCGGGGACTGCGCGTTCGGGACCAGCTGCGAGGACATCCTGGCCAGCGGCTACACCAGCGACGGCAGCTACAGCATCGATCCGGACGGCTACGCCACGGGCGAGGACCCCGAGACCGTGTACTGCGACATGAGCAGCTACAGCGGCGGCTGGACGCTGGTCGGCGTGAACGCCGGCGAGGGCAAGTGGACGACCACGACCGTCATCAGCGACAAGGGCTTCGCCACGCTCAGCCTGACCTCGGACTACAAGGCGGACGTCGCCTGGACCGTCCTGCCCTTCAGCGACGTGATGTTCACGGACGGCAGCACGACCGCCGTCTACGAGGGCGTGGACGGCGGCACCCAGGCCTGGTACGACTTCGTCAACGGCGTGCCCCTGCACAACTGCGGGCGCACCGACGGCTACAGCTACGCGCTGACGGACGGCGACTTCGCCGGGGACTGCGACACCACGCTGTACGTCCACCCGATCGACGAGGACGGGGGCTACAACGCGAGCTGCGTCGAGGGCTACACCTGGGGCGACGACGCCACCGGGCCGGCCTGGTCGGCCAGCAACAACGACGGCTGCCCGATGGACGACCCGTCGATCTCGAGCTTCGTGGGGACCAGCAACGCCCCCTGGAGTGGGGACCCGCTGCAGATGTACGTGCGCTGAGCTCAGTCGCGCTCGAGCTCGATGCTGCCCGTGACGTCGTACTCGTACTCGGTGCCCCAGGACTCGTAGTAGTACAGGCCCTCGAACTCCCCCTCGAGGTCCTCGCCCTCGGCGGCGCCCGTCAGCTCGCAGTCGACGTCACCGGCGTAGGCGAAGCCGATCGTCAGCGTGCCCTCGAGCTCGCCCTCGGCGTTGATCTCGCCGGAGAAGTCGACCTCGTAGTCGCGCCCGCCGTAGTCGCAGGTGCCGTCGCCGTCGACCTCGCCGTCGTCGTCGACGTCCAGCTCCAGGTCGCCCTCGCAGCCGTCGAACCAGTTGTCGCCGAAGCCGTCGATCTGGAAGCCGCCGACCCAGTCGCCCTCCCAGTCCTCGATGCTGGGCTCGTCGACCTCGTCCTCGCCGGCGTCGTCGTCGGCCGGGAGGTCCGTGTCCTCCTCGCCCGAGGTGTCGATCGAGGTCGGCGTACAGGCCAGGAAGGCCAGAGACAGGAGCGCGGTCATGAAGACTCCGGGGGTAAGGTCTGCCCTCCAATGTGGCCTCGAGGGCGGATCGATCACACCGGGGATCGCTGTTGCCGAATCCTCTCGGGGCCGGTAGGCTTGCTCAGCCGAAGCTCGGGTTGGTCGCTGCCTGCGAAACCAACCCGAGCTTTTTCACGCCTGCGCTATTCGCTCAGCTCGGCGTAGAGCTCGGCGCGCATCTCGGCGCTGATGGTGTGGCCCACGCCCTCGTAGGTGTGCAGCTCGAGGTCCCAGCCCAGGCCCCTCAGGTGCTCGGCGGCGCTCAGCGTGGGTCCGATGGGGACGACGGTGTCCGCGGTGCCGTGCAGGATGACGATCTCGGGGCCCTCGGCGGGCACGTCCTGGGGCCACAGCGGCTCGGGCAGGCCACCTCCCATGGAGATGGCCTTCTGCACCCGGTCCGGGTAGGCGGTGGCCACCGCCAGGCTCATGTAGCCGCCCTGCGAGAAGCCCAGGATGACGGCGTCCCCGTCCGGCGCTTCGTCGGGCGCGTCCCCGGCGGGCGCGTCGTC
>CALGIB010000534.1 GCA_937915955.1 uncultured Pseudomonadota bacterium | reverse complement strand
CCGCTCTCCTCGGGGCGGGCCGCCACCGCCGCGGTGGCCAGCTCCAGGGCGCGCGCGGGGCTGCCGGCCAGCAGCAGGCCGTTGACCGTGGCCACGATCTCGCCCTCGTCGACCAGGTGGCCGGGCTCCAGCGCGGAGACCCGCTCGGCGTAGCCGCTCAGATCGCCCTGATAGCGGTGGATGCGGGCCGCCAGGACCTGGGCTTCGATGTCGTCGGGGGCGCTGGCCATGTAGGCCTCGAGATCGCTCATCGCTCCCGGCAGATCCTCGAGCGCGACCTTGTAGCGGGCGCGGATCATGCCGCGCTCGGCGGCCTCGCCGTGGACCCGGAGATCCTGGTCCAGCATGCGCTGGTGACCGTCCAGCTCGCGGGCCTCGTGGTGGCTCTCGGTGAGCGCGAAGTGACCGCCGACGTAGTCGAAGACGACCCGGTGTTCGCCCAGGAGCGCGAAGCCGGCCAGGCCGAGCAGGTCGCTGGGGCCCACCCGCGCCCCCGCCTCGTAGTTGATCCAGGTCGCGAAGCCCGGGTCCTCGACGCGCTGTCCGCCCAGATCGACCGCCTTCAGGGGGACGTGGCGCGTGCGCTGGTAGAAGGCCGAGACCGGCATCTTGTCCGAGGCACCGAGGCCGAAGATCGGCTCCTCTCCCTCGGTGCTGGCGGCCTCGAGGCCGTAGCCGGTCGCGCCCGAGAGCAGGACCTGCCTCGCGCCCGTGTCGATCTCGAGCAGGATGTCCTGGCGCAGCGGACCGTCCGGTCCGAGGGCCTCGAGGACCACGCCGGTGTGCACGTGGGAGCCGTCGAAGGACATCCGCGCGGCGGTGGCGGGCACCTCGATCGTGCCCGGACGACCCACCTCAAGCAGGTCCGCGGGGTAGTCCACGGCCAGGATGTAGTCGCCCCAGACGTTGTTCCCCAGGATGCCGTCGACCTCGATGAAGCCGGTGTACTCCGGCATGCCAGGGATGCCGACGGCCACGTCGATCTGGTCGACGAAGAGCCCGTCCAGGCTGAGCCACGGCACGGTCGCGCGGTGCCAGGCCGCCGCGCCGCCCAGGCCCTGGATGGTGCCGCCGGAGTCCTCGGCCACCAGGCCCAGGCGGTCCGCGAGGTCCTGGTCGATCGCGCTGACACCGGCGCCCGTGTCCACGAGGAACAGGCCCGTGCTGCCGTCGGGCAGGCCGGCCTCGACGTAGATCTTGTCGGCCCCCGGGTAGGCCCGGATCAGGTCGAGCTGGACGTGCTCGTCGCCCCGGTACGCGGGGGTCTCGATCTGCACGAGGGGGCTCGGGGCGCGGCGGGGACCGCAGCCGGTCAGCAGCAGCGTCAGCAAGGAGGTGGTCTGCATCGCAGGACTCTATTGCTGCATGAGCTATACAGCGACGATGGAGCTGGAACAGCGCGAGCTCGACGAGCTGGCGGTCTTCTTCGCGAAGCGCTTTGGAGACCCCGCCGAGCGAGACGGACTGGTCTCCCAGGCCGGGATCCAGGTGGACGCCGACCAGGGCTGGCCAGCCATCCTCGAGGCCGCCTCGCGGCAGGGGTGCATGTCGGCTCTCTCGGCCGCAGCCCTGCATCGACGCCCCGATGACGAGAACCTCCAGGCTCTGGCGGGGACCCTCGAGGAGCCGGGGATCTCGACCCGCGTGATGGCGGTCGCGGCTGTGGTGCTGCTCGCGCTGGGGGCCGGAGCGGCGGCCTGGTACGCCAGCGCCCACACCCACCTGGACAGGCTGCACCCCGCGGACGGGGTCCTCGCCGACCAGATCCCTCCAGAGGCCGTGCGTCCGGCCCCGACGCCGGTCGTGGCGGCGGTCGAGGTAGATCCTGTCGAGGCGGTCGCCTCCGTCGAAGATGTGGAGACCACGGGGCCCGTCCAGGCCTTCGAGCCGCCGGACCCCGTCGTGCACGTCGAGGCGGCGCTCGAGGGGCGCTGCGCCGCAAGCGAGGGTGAGCTGGTCGGCTACTGGTACGCCGGCTTCCCCTTCGAGGCCCAGCAGGGCGAGATCTACACGGTGCTGCACGGCAAGTACGTGCGCGCCGGCTACCCGGCTCGGGACAACGCCTGGGACCACCAGCAGCCCGTCCGCTGCGCCCTCGAGTCCGGCGATCGGGTGCGGCTGAGTCACGCCCCCGTGCTCGTCGACGGTGGCAAGTACTGGGTGCCGCTGCATGGGGGCGATCTGCTGCGCCCCGCGCGTTAAGCGAGCGCTGATCAGGAGACCGAGATGGCCGTCATCA
>CALGIB010000533.1 GCA_937915955.1 uncultured Pseudomonadota bacterium | reverse complement strand
CGGCGCCTGGTCGGGCGAGGCCGAGGGCGAGGCGTCCTGGCCCCCCGACGCCGCCACCGCGGCGGGCGACTGCGCCAGCTGTCACACGAGCTCCGTGGACGGCTCCACGGAGCCGGGCGTAGCCTGCGAGCGCTGTCACGGCGACGGCGGCGAGCACGCCTCGTCCCTGGTCGACAACCACTTCACCATCACGAACCCGGCGGACCTCCCCGCCGACCGCGCCAACGCGATCTGCGCCGAGTGCCACGACAACCCGGCGGGCGAGACCTGGTCCGTCGGCGCGGCCGCGCTGCCCAACGACCAGGTCGATGAGCTGTCCGCGTCAGCTCACGGGCACGGGCCCTGGCAGGCCCGCTGCACCGACTGCCACGACCCCCACGACGGCAGCCTCGTGCTGGCGATCGAAGACAACAGCCTGTGCCTGGCCTGCCACGCCGGCCTCGACTTCCCCGACACCGCGGCGCTGACCGCGCACACCGGGCACCCGGTCTACCAGCCTGATCGTCCGCCCCAGGCGGGCCGCTGCGTGGGCTGCCACATGCCCGAGACCTCGGCGAAGCTGGCGTGGAACGACGCCACGGGGGCGGGGGACAGCTCCAGCCACCTCTTCGTGGCCATCGCCCCAGCGCAGAGCCTCGCGGACTTCGACGCCGCTGGCGCCGACAGCCTCCCGGCGGGCGCCTTCACGCCGAACGCCTGCACCTCCTGCCACGCTTGGAACGACTGGCTCTTCGACGGCGGAATGCCCGGGCCCACCGGCGATCCCACGCTGCGCGGCACCCACCAGGACCTGCAGGACGCCTACGAAGGGATCTGGCCATGACGCTGCTGCTCCCGCTGCTGGCCTGCCTGGAGACCGGCGACGGCGCTGCCCACACCCAGGCGGCGCTGCCCTTCCCGCACCCCGCAGGCTTTGACGAGGCCCACGGTCAGGCCCTAGCGGACTTCCCGGACAGCTGCAGCTCCTGCCACCGCGAGGGCGCCGAGGCCGCGCCGGACTGCGCGAGCTGCCACGAGGACTACCCGCACGAGAGCGGCTGGTTGGCGGGCTCCGTCCACGGCCCCGACGCGCTGGAGGAGTCCCAGGAGTGCTCGAGCTGCCACGAGGCGGGCGCGGTGACGCCGGCTTGCACCAGCTGCCACGCCAGCTACCCGCACCCCGCCGACTGGGCCGGTGCGGAATCCCACGGGGCCTGGGCCGTATCACACGGATCCGCCGAGGCCGTCTGCGGGAGCTGCCACGGCGATCGGCTGCAGGGACAGGGCGAGGTGCCCGCCTGCGCCGACTGCCACGCGCTCTACCCGCACCCCGAGGACTGGACGACGAGCCACCGCGAGCAGGACCTCGCGCAGTGCGCCGGGTGCCACGGCGCCGCTGGAGAAGGCGGCTCGTCCCAGGTCGCGTGCGCGCGCTGCCACGCCAGCTACCCCCACGGATCGGACTGGGTCCACGGGCACATGGCCGCCGCAAGCCAGCGCGGCCAGGCCACCTGCCTGAGCTGCCACGAGACGGGGGAGGGGCCTGCGGCCGTCCCCGCCGCGTGTGGCGCCGCGTGCCACGGGGGAGGCGAGTGATGCTGCACGCGCTGATCACCCTGAGCCTCGCCGCCGAGCTCGAGCTGAGCACGGGCGGACAGGTCCACCCAGGCGTCGCCGAGCACCCCCAGGCCTGGGGGCTGGGCTGGGGCCGCGTGGACACGGGCGCGGTGACCCTCGAGGGCTACGCTCAGGGCACGCTCAGCGGCGCGCGGGTCTACGTGCTCGCCGCCGACGGACGCTCCGATGCGCTGAGCTGGACCCTCGGGCGTCATCGCCTGGTGCTGCCGACCCAGCCCCGCTTCCTCGATGGCGCCTCGCTGAGCTGGCGACTCGGCGACTACGACCTCGACCTGGCCGCGGGCTGGCTCACCGTGGCGGGTCTCAGCCAGGGCTCGCCGATGGCCCGTGCCCGGCTCACCCACTCGGCGGAGTGGGGCGGCTACCACCTCGGTCTCTGGGTCGAGCAAGAGGGCCTCGGCGGCTCGCTGCAGGTGCACCCCGAGATCGGCCTGCGGGCTGGCGGGCTCCGCGTCGGCGTGGTGAGCGCGCTGGCCCATGGCGAGGACGCCGTCTTCGAGCAGATCCGGGCCGAGTGGCGCGGTCACCCCGCGGCTGGAGTGGACCTCGGCATGCACTTCGAGCACCGCGAGGCCCCGCCGCTGGGCACAGCCAGCTCACCGGACATCCTCCGCGTCTTCACCCCCGAGGGGATGGACCAGGTCGGCGCGGTGCTCGGCTACGCGACCGTCGGCCGGGCCCGGGTGGTGGCCACCGGCGACCTGCGCACCTGGGAGCTGCCGGGCCAGGAGCCCGAGTCGCTCGAGCGGGTCTTCGGCGGCGCCGCCACGCTGACGGCGAAGCCCTCGGGCCCGGACTGGACGCCCCAGCCCTCGTGGCGCATGGCGACCGGCCCCCTGGGCACCGTGCACAGCTTCCAGGCCAGCTCCACGCTCCCCACGCCCGAGCGCCTCCGGCTCGTGGTGCACGGGGGCCTCGCGCCCTACCACATGCCCTTCGCCGACTGGGCGCTGGCCGGCTGGGCTGGCCTCACCACCGGCGTCGAGATCGGACCTGTAGGCCTTCGCGCGGGCGGCGAGCTGGGTCGCTCCGAGTTTCAGTCGCTCGACCGCCGCGCCTGGGCGGTCCTGGAGTGGACGCTGTGAGGTCCCGCCTTCTGCTGCTGATCCCGCTGCTGCTGGCGATCCCGCTGGCCGTCACGGCCGACGAGCTGCCCGAGGGCATGCACGTCGACCTGGCCGAGCGCTTCAACCACGGGCACCATCGCCGCGCGCTGGATCGCGCCGAGCTGACCTGTCAGGGCTGCCACCAGGTGGGGCTCGAGGGCGAGGAGCTCCCCGAGGTGCCCAAGATGGCCTGCCACGGCTGCCACGTGCAGCCCGACCCGGGCGCGACCCGCTGGAGCCGGGCTCCCACGACCTGCGGCAGCTGTCACGAGGAGATCCAACGCCCCGAGAGCCACAGCGCGGCCTGGCTGAGCTGGCACGGCACCGAGCGCGACGCCAGCTGCAGCGACTGCCACTCCCGCTCCTTCTGCGTGGAGTGCCACGAGCGCCGCGAGGAGCCCGATCTCATGGTCCACCCCCGGACCTGGCTGACCACCCACGGCGTCGAGGCGGGGGCGGGCATGGCCTGCGACAGCTGCCACGCACGCAGCGAGTGCCTGTCCTGCCACGAGGAGACACCATGATCCTCCTCTCCTGGATGCTCGCCTGCGCCGAGCCGGAACCCTGCGGTCAGGACCTCGCCAACAGCCCGGCCGGGCTCGAGCTGACCTACGAGGAGCACACCAGCGGCTGGGGTCGCGAGGCCTGCGTCTCTTGCCACCCGATGGGCAGCTACCACCAGGTGGACTGCATGGACGCCGTAGACCTGGACACGCAGGCGATGACCGAGCTCGAGGACTGCGCGGCCTGCCACGGCTTCAACGGCCTGCCCCAGGACACGGCGCCATGATCCTCCTCCTCCTCCTCGGCGCCTGCGCCACGGCCACGGCCGAGGAGCCCCAGCGCTTCGACGTACACGAGGCGATGCGCCAGGACCCCCAGGCGGGCTGCTCGTTCTGCCACGAGGCCGACGGCGAGGCGCTCCAGGTGGATCGCTTCGAGACCTGTCACGGCTGCCACCGCAAGACCCGCCACGCCGGCACCGCCGAGCACCTCGTCCAGCTCGAGCAGCCGCTCCTGCAGCGGGCCGAGCAGGCCGGGCTGCCTCTGAACGAGGGCAAGGTCGCCTGCCTGACCTGTCACGACCCGCACCCGGACGGCTCGGTCGCGTTCCGATCGGTCCAGTCGCGAGGCGCCTCGATGCCCGCGGTCTGGCGCGCCTTCGTGTGGGGTGAGGAGCCGGTCGTCGAGCCGTCGGACCTGTTGAGACGCCCCCGGGAGGGTCTCTGCGAGGCCTGCCACGGCGTCGGAGGGAAGCCCTGATGCTGTTGCTGCTGACCCTGGCCTGCCAGGGGGGATTCACGGACCCCTCTCGCGAGTACGCGGAGCCGCTGGCTCGCGGCGCGGAGTACCCGACCGTCATCCACGAGCCGACCGGGTTCGGGGTGCTCGACGAGACGCCGATCCCCGAAGAGGCGCAGCGCGAGGTGCCCCCGAACACCGCGTGCACCACCTGCCACGGCCCGACGCCGGAGAAGACCTGGGACGTGGACCCCTCCGAGGACTTCCACGAGCTCGAGGTCGATCACGGCAACCTCAAGTGCGCGGCTTGCCATGACCCCAGGGATCGCAGCTTGCTGCACCTGGCCGACGGCACGCAGCTCGAGCTGCCCGAGGTCATCGTGCTCTGCAGCCAGTGCCACGGCCCCCAGCGGCGCGACTTCGACCACGGCGCCCACGGCGGGATGAGCGGGTACTGGGACACCACGCAGGGGCCGCGCGTGCGGAACAACTGCGCGGACTGCCATCACCCGCACCACCCCGAGCGCGAGCCCGTCACAGCGGCGTTTCCCCCCAACGACCGCTACCTCAGGAGCCACTGATGGCTGACACGACCCGCCGGACGATGATGAAGGGCGGGGCCACGCTCCTGGGGACGGCGGCGCTGGCCCGGGCGGTGGCCCCCTTGGCGGAGTGGTCCGAGTCCCTGGACATGGATGAGTTCCTGCAGCGCCACTACAAGGAGCTCTCGCGCGACGAGATGGACGTCATCCTGCGGCGCATCGAGGCCAAGACCCTCGCGGAGCATGGCGTCGAGGTCCACGTCGAGGACGTGCGGCCGCTCGAGGGCGTCAGCTTCGGCTACGCGCTGAACCTGAGCGCCTGCATCGGCTGCCGACGCTGCGCGGAGGCCTGCCACAAGGAGAACAACCACGACCGCGCCACGAACAACTCGTACATCCGCGTGCTCCAGCTGGACAAGGGCAGCCTGTCGCTGGGCAACGTCGAGGTCGACTACGAGGGAGAGGTGCCCAAGAAGGAGCACTTCTACATGCCGGTGCAGTGCCACCAGTGCGACAACCCGCCCTGCGTGAATGTGTGCCCCATCGAGGCCACCTGGAAGGAGCCCGACGGCATCGTGGTCGTGGACTACGACTGGTGCATCGGCTGCCGCTACTGCGAGGCCGGCTGCCCCTACCACGCCCGCCGCTTCAACTGGCACACGCCCGAAGTCCCGGCCGAGGAGATCAACCCCGATCAGGCCTACCTGTCCAACCGCATCCGCCCCGCGGGCGTGATGGAGAAGTGCACCTTCTGCCTGCACCGCACCCGCAAGGGGCGCCTGCCCGCCTGCCTCGAGGTCTGCCCGACGGGCTCGCGCGTGTTCGGTGACCTCAACGACCCCGACAGCCAGATCCGTTGGGTCCTGGCGAACAAGCGGGTCTTCATCCTCAAGGAGGACCTGGGCACGCTCCCGCGGTTCTTCTACTTCTTCGACGTGTAGCCATGCATGACACCAAGCCCGAACCGGATCCCGGTGCTTCCCTGCGGAGCTACCCCCGCTTCCTCTGGGACGGCCTCGGCGTCGCCACCGACGGAGGCCCGGTCTTCTACTCCTGGATGGTCTTCCTGACCGCCCTGATCCTGGTCGGCCTGAACGCCTGGGCCCACCAGGTGAACGAGGGCATGGGCCTGACCGCCATGACGGATCAGGTCTCCTGGGGCCTCTACATCGGCAACTTCACCTACGGCGTCGGCCTCGCCGCCGGCGCGGTGATGATGGTGATCCCGGCCTACCTGTACAAAGACAAGGGCATGCACGACGTCGTGATCGTGGGCGAGATCCTGGCGATCGCCGCGATCGTCGGCTGCCTGGCCTTCGTCAACGCCGACCTGGGTCGCCTGGATCGCGCCTGGCACATGATCCCGGGCATCGGCCACTTCAACTGGCCCATCTCGATGCTGACCTGGGACGTCGTGGTGCTGGCCGGGTACCTGCTCATCAACCTGCACGTCGCTGGCTACCTGATCTACATGCGCTACCTCGGCCGCGAGCCAGACAAGCGCTGGTACCTGCCCTTCGTGCTGCTCTCCATCGTCTGGGCGGTGTCCATCCACACGGTGACGGCCTTCCTGTACTGCGGCCTGGGTGGTCGAGGCTTCTGGAACACCGCCATCCTGGCGCCGCGGTTCCTGGCCAGCGCCTTCGTGACGGGCCCGGCGTTCATCATCCTGGCGCTGCAGGTGGTCAAGACCTTCACGAAGTTCCACGTCGGCGACGACGCCATCAAGACGCTGTTGAACATCCTGCGCGTCACGGTGTGGCTGAACCTCTTCCTGCTCGGGTCCGAGATCTTCACCGAGCTCTACACGGGCGGCGCGCACGTGGCCGCTGCCCAGTACCTGTACTTCGGGCTGCACGGGCACGACGCGCTCGTGCCCTGGATCCGGACCGCCATCCTGTTCAACGTGATCTCGGGCTTCGTCTTCGTCCTCGCCCGCCCAGGCAAGCACCTCTGGCTGGTCAACACCGCCTGTGTGCTGGCCATGTGTGGGGTCTGGGTGGAGAAGGGCATGGGCCTGATCATCCCGGGCTTCGTGCCGAGCACGCTGCACGAGATCGTCGAGTACCTGCCGAACGCGCTGGAGGTGAAGGTCTCGGTGGGCATCCTGG
>CALGIB010000532.1 GCA_937915955.1 uncultured Pseudomonadota bacterium | reverse complement strand
GGTCCCGTGTCCGCCTCCTCCTCTCGCATGGCCTGCAGGTAGAGCTCGAAGTGGCTGATGGGGTAGCCGCGCCGGACCTCGTCGCTCTCCTCGTCGCAGATGATCTCGTTGATGAAGCGCGCCGACTCACGGTCCGCGGGCGGCAGCCAGGGCAGGCTCATGCAGGTCAGGTGGTGCTGCAGGGCCTTGGCCAGGTTCATGAAGTCCCAGACCGCGAAGACATGGGTGCGCATGAAGCGGCGCAGGGCGCTGGGCTCGTGGACGCGCAGATAGAGCGGGTGGAACTCCAGCGCCTGGCGCCGATGCGTCAGCCGGTCGCTGAGGTCCTCGTACCGGCGAACGACCGTGGGCTCCGGGGCGCGCACTCAGTAGTTCTTGAGCGCCATATCGGGCGGCATGCCCGCGGCGACCAGCATGGTCGTGGCGGCCTCGCACATCGGGCCGGGGCCACAGAGCACCAGAGCAGCCTCCCGGCCGTCGCCGAGGGGATCCTGGGCGTAGATCTGAACCGGATAGCCGACGTGCCCGTTCCAGCCCTCGCTGGCCTCGTCGACCGTCGCGTAGACGCGCACGCCCCGGCGCTGCCAGGCCTCGAACAGGTCGGTCCAGGCCAGCGCCGAGGGGGTCTTGGCGCCGTAGTACAGGCGCGAACCTCCGGGCCAGCTGTCCCGGGACTCGATCAGCGCCCGGACCGCCGAGATGCCGGTCCCGCCGGCCATGAACAGGGTGCTTCGGCCGGTCAGCCGCTCCACGGCGAAGCCCTTGCCCATCACGCCGCTGCAGCGCACCACGCCGCCCACCGCGACCTCGCAGAGCAGGCCCGCGGTGCCTTCGCTCCTGCGGATCAGGAACTCGAAGCGGTCTCGTCCCGGGGCCGACCCGATGGCCATGAAGGCCGGCTTGGCCTCGCCCACGGTCAGCTGGACGTACTGGCCCGGGACGCCGTACTCGGCGCTCAGCGTGGTCTCGCCCAAGGCGAGCGCCAGCAGGTGCTGCTCATCGGCAATCTCACGGTTCTCGAGGACCTCGAGCTCGTGCATCGTCACTCCTGTCTGAGGCGGTCAGGCCCGCGTTCGCTGTTTCTGCTGGGCCGCGAGCACCTTCATCGTTCGGGCCGTCTCGAGCAGGGGCCGAGCCTCCTCGTTGTCCGGGTCCAGCTCGAGCGTCTTGAGCAGCGCGTCGATGGCCAGATCCCGATCCCGGTCCTCGATGGCGACCTGGGCTCGCCGCACCAGCTCGACGACCGAGTCCTGGATGGTCACGGCGCCGACCAGCTCCACGCGGCAGCTGCGGCGCGCGTCGTCCTCGCTCAGGCGAGCGTGGACCTCGTCAAGGCGCAGGTCGATGGCGCTCAGGGCCTGGGCCAGCTGCTCGGGGACCTCGCCGAAGTTCTCCGCACCGAAGCGACTCTTCTGCCGCTTCCAGGCCGCCTCGACCTCGTCCCTGGTGCAGATCCAGTGAACCTCGAGCACGTCGAAGTCGTTGGCCTGCTCGACCTGGGTGGCCTTGCGGAGGATCGGCCCGCTGATGCGGCGGAGCTTGCGCTCGTCGTCCTCCTGGCTCTGATCGAAGGACAGGAAGCCCATCTCGTTGAGGGCCCAGAGCGTGCCCGCCGTGTGCGCCTTGGTCAGCGGCGTGATGCTGAAGAGCTTGCGTACGCGGAGGGACGGGTTCGAGTCCACCAGGCCCATGAGCTTCTGCTCGGCCGGCTCCCAGCCAAAGCCGAGCACCGTCTCGCGAGCCGTCGGCCGGATGCCGATGCGCTGCTCCAGCCGAGGTCGCAGCATGTTGTACAGCTTGTCGCTGGTGACGTTCCGGCTGTGGTTGATCATCGCGCGGAAGAGCACCTCGGGCACGCTCACGGGCGCGATGACGAAGCGCTCGGGGTGACGCCCGACTCGATGGAAGACCCAGCTGCCTTCGCGCGCGCGCAGGACCGTCTGGGTCAGGAACTCGACCTGCTTGCGGAGCACGCGACCGACCTGGCCGGGCTGCAGCTTGCCCATGCGGACCAGGGCCTCGCCCTGGCG
>CALGIB010000531.1 GCA_937915955.1 uncultured Pseudomonadota bacterium | reverse complement strand
CCCTGGCCGTCCGCGCCGTGGCCACGCTGCCAGCCACCCTCCAGCACGGCGACCTGGTGGCCGAGAACCAGGCGCTCCGTGGCCGCCTGCACGACATCGAGGGCCAGCTCGACGAGATCGACGGCACCCTGCAGCGCGTGCGCTTCTACGACGCCCACCTTCGGCGCCTCGTCGAGGAGACCCCGAACCTGCCGGGTGGCTTCGGCCCGCTCGATACCGAGGAGGCCGCCATCCTGGGTATCCAGCCCGAGGGCGGCCCCGAGGAGCTGGAGGGCGAGCACGTCGTGGAGGAGGACCACGAGGGCTGGGACGACGCCTGGGAGCACGAGGGTCCCCGCAGCCTCTCGGCCGAGGACCTGCGCCCCGCCGAGGCCTGGGCCCAGGCCGTGCAGGCCCGGACCGAGGACTCGGTGGGCCGTCTACAGCGCCTTGAGCTGCGCATGGCGCACATGGCTGAGGACATGGAGGACCTGTTCTCCATCAAGTCGGCCTACCCCAGCGTCTTCCCAGTGGACGGCAGCATCCTGACCTCGGGCTTCGGCTACCGGAGCTCGCCCATCAACGGCAGCCGCAAGCTGCACTCGGGCGTGGATCTGTCCGCCCCGCGCGGGACGCCGGTGAAGGCCGTGGGCCCCGGGACGGTGGTGATGGCCATGTACAACTCGGGCTACGGGCGCATGGTCGAGATCGACCACGGCATCGGCATCGTCAGCCGCTACGCCCACAACGCCTCGGTCTTCGTGGCCGAGGGTGACAAGGTCGAGGGCGGGCAGGTCATCGCCACGGTGGGCACGACCGGCCAGACCACCGGACCGCACCTGCACTTCGAGCTGCTCATCGACGAGCACGCGGTCGATCCGCTGGAGTACCTCCCGTCGCCGTGACACCTGGGGCGCCGCCGCAGGGTCCTTGACTGCACCGGATGAAGTGAGCAGTTAGGAGCGGTCCCCATTCTGCTCAGGCGCCTCATGCTCTTTGGTCTCGACAACGTCTTCAAGAAGGTCTTCGGCACCGCCAACGACCGGACACTGAAGAAGCTCCAGCCCGCGGTCGACCGCATCAACGCGCTCGAGCCCCAGATGAAGGCCCGGAGCGACGAGGAGCTGGCGGGCCTGACCGCGGTCTTCCGACAGCAGCTCGAGAACGGCAAGTCGCTCGACGACCTCATGCCCGAGGCCTTCGCCGCCATCCGCGAGGTCTCCGTCCGCGTCACCGGTATGCGGCACTTCGACGTGCAGCTCATCGGCGGCGTCGTCATGCACCGCGGCGAGGTCGCCGAGATGAAGACGGGTGAGGGCAAGACGCTCTGCGCCACCCTGCCGCTCTACCTGAACGCGCTCGAGGGCAAGGGCGCCCACCTGGTCACGGTCAACGACTACCTGGCCTCTCGCGACGCGGACTGGATGAGCAGCATCTACGGCTTCATGGGCATGAGCACCGGCAAGATCCTGTCCGAGGAGCGCCGGGACTGGATCAAGCGCGAGGCCTACGCCTGCGACATCACCTACGGCACCAACAACGAGTTCGGCTTCGACTACCTGCGCGACAACATGAAGTTCCGCGCCGAGGACTACGCCCAGCGCGGCCATCGCTTCGGCATCGTGGACGAGGTCGACTCCATCCTCATCGATGAGGCCCGCACCCCGCTCATCATCTCGGGCCCCACCAACGAGCCGATCGACAAGTACTACGTCATCGATCAGGTCGTCCCCATGCTCCAGGACGAGATCGACTACTCGGTCGACGAGAAGGGGCGCAGCGTCCACCTGACCGACGTGGGCGTGGACAAGGTCGAGAGCAAGCTGGGCATCGACAACCTCTACGACCCCCACAACATGGAGATCCTCCACCACGTCAACCAGGCGCTGAAGGCCCACACCGTCTTCAAGCGCGACAAGGACTACGTGGTCCGGGACGGCAAGGTCGTCATCGTCGACGAGCACACCGGCCGCCTCATGCACGGCCGCCGCTGGTCGGACGGTCTGCACCAGGCGGTCGAGGCCAAGGAGAAGCTGAAGATCGAGAACGAGTCGCAGACCTACGCGACCATCACGTTCCAGAACCTCTTCCGCATGTACGACAAGCTCGCCGGCATGACCGGTACGGCCGAGACCGAGGCCCCCGAGCTGGCCAACATCTACGACCTCGAGGTCGTCTGCATCCCGACGAACCGCCCTCTGGTCCGCGACGACCAGGACGACATCGTCTACCGCACGCAGGAGGAGAAGTTCGACGTCGTGCTCCAGGACATCGTCGAGGCCCACGGCCGCGGTCAGCCCGTCCTGGTCGGCACCACCTCGGTCGAGAAGTCCGAGCTCGTCGCCCGCATGCTGCGGCGTCAGAACATCCCCCACGAGACCCTCAACGCCAAGCAGCACGCGCGGGAGGGGCACATCGTCTCCCAGGCCGGTCGCCTGGGCGCGGTGACGATCTCGACCAACATGGCCGGCCGAGGCACGGACATCAAGCTGGGCGGCAACCACGAGGAGATGGCCAAGGACCTCTTCGATCCCGAGACGCAGCCCGAGGAGTACGCCGCCAAGGTGGCCGAGCTCGACGTGCAGTGTTCGGCAGAGCGCCTCAAGGTGCTCGAGGCGGGCGGCCTGCGCATCATCGGCACCGAGCGGCACGAGTCGCGCCGCATCGACAACCAGCTCCGGGGCCGCGCCGGACGCCAGGGTGACCCCGGCAGCAGCAAGTTCTACCTCTCCCTCGAGGACGACCTGCTGCGCATCTTCGGCACCGACAAGATGATGGCGTTCATGGACAAGATGGGCATGCGGGACGAGGAGCCCATCGAGCATCCCTGGATCAGCAAGTCCATCGAGAACGCGCAGAAGAAGGTCGAAGGCCACAACTTCAACATCCGCAAGAACCTGCTCGAGTACGACGACGTGCTCAACCAGCAGCGAAAGCTCGTGTACGACCTGCGCAAGCGCATCCTCACGGGCGAGGACAGCGATCTGCGCGACATCACGGTCGAGGCGATGGAGGCCTCGGTCGAGGACATCATCGACGACTGCGCCCCCGCCGGGGTCAGCGCCGAGGGTTGGAACGTCAAGGACCTCCGCGACCGCGCCCGAAAGGTGCTCGGCGTCGAGTTCGAGGAGGAGGAGGACGACCGGATCCGCGACTACGCCCACGACGAGCTGCGCCAGTACCTGACCGACCAGGGGCGCGACATCTTCGAGGCCAAGGAGGCCGAGCTCGGCTCCGAGGCGGCCGCCCAGATCCAGCGCATGCTCTTGCTGCAGTTCACCGACCAGCTCTGGAAGGACCACCTGCTCGCGATGGACCGGCTCCGGGACGGGATCGGCCTGCGCGGCTACGGCCAGCGCAACCCGCTGCTGGAGTACAAGAAGGAGGGCTTCAGCATGTTCATGATGATGACGGCCCTCCGCGACGAGTCCGTGATCAGCCGCTTCCTGCGGGTCGAGCTGACCGCCAAGGTCGATGAGGCCGCCCAGCGCGGGGACAAGCGCACGGCCAAGATGGTCGCCGCTGGCGCCCTCGAGCAGAAGGACCTGCCGACCTCGTCGACCCTGCCCGAGGGCCTGACCCAGGCCCAGGACGAGGCCGCCTCCCCCGACCCGAACAGGGCCGCCGCCAGGGCCAGGAGCTGCGGCCAGCTCATCCTGTCAAAGCGATCCTTGCAGAGCAGAGCCTGCAGCAGTGCAACGAACTCCGGCGTGCTGCCCGGAATGGGCGGGAAGTCGCGATTGAGGATCTGATCCATCAGGTCACGGAATGACGTCGACACAAATGGCGGCCGCCCGGCCGCCATCTCGTACAACACGCATCCGAGCGCCCAGAAATCGCTCGCGAAGCTGTGGTATCCAGCGTC
>CALGIB010000530.1 GCA_937915955.1 uncultured Pseudomonadota bacterium | reverse complement strand
CTACTTCCTCACCACCTCCGCGATCCCCGACGAGCCCCTGCTGAGCGTCGCCGGCACGGACTACTGGCCCTGGCACATGGGCCTCTACGCCGGCGACGGACAAGTGCTGCACGCCGAGCCCGGCGGCGAGGTGCGCTACCAGGCCATCGAGGAGATCGCCTGGCAGGCGGTGGTCGCCACGCGCCCCGAGGGCTGACTAGTTAGCGGGCGTAGACGTCGCGGGCGTAGTCCGCGACCATCCGGTGGGTGTTGAAGGCCGGGAAACCCACGGCCATCGAGCGCCGCACCATCTGCCACCAGCGCTCGGTGCCCCAGGTCTGCAGGACGTCCTCGAGCACCGCGTACAGCGAGTCCGCGTCGGCGGCGTCCTGCTCGGCGATGGAGCCGTACTCGCGCGGCTCGCCGATGGCCCAGCCGTTGTCCCCGGCGTAGGACTCGGGCCACCAGCCGTCCAGCACCGAGGCGTTCAGCCCGCCGTTGAGCAGCACCTTCTGACCGCTGGTGCCGCTGGCCTCGCGAGGCCGCCGGGGGTTGTTGATCCAGAGGTCGACGCCCTGTGTGAGCAGCCGCCCCATCGCGATGTCGTAGCCGCTGAGGAAGAGCACCCGACCGCGGGTCCGAGGGTCCCGGCAGGCCTCCAGGACCCGGGCGACCAGCGCCTTCCCCGCCTCGTCGTGCGGGTGGGCCTTGCCCGCGAAGACCACGTAGAGCCCCGCGTCGAGCAGGCGACCCAGCCGTTCGGCGTCCGAGAGCAGCAGGTCCGCGCGCTTGTAGGGCGCGAAGCGGCGCGCGAAGCCCGCGATCAGGGCCTCGGCGGGCACCTTGACGCCCAGGCGCTGCTCGATCAGGGCCCGAAGGCGCTGGCGGGACGGCTCCCGGGCCTCGACCAGGGACTGGGTGGGGCAGGCCTCGAGCGCGTCCAGGGCCTGGCCCTCGGTGGCCCGATCGATCCAGTCCGGCTGCACCCGGTCCAGCAGCCCGCGCACCTCGGAGGAGGTCCAGGCGGGGTGCACGCCGTTGGTGACGTGCCCGATGGCCGGGTTGTTGAACATGTCCCGGCTGACCTGGCCGTGCAGGGCGCTGACGCCGTTGGTGGACCGCGACATGCCCATGGCCAGGCGGGTCATGTTCAGGGCGCTGCGCAGGTTGCTCGGGTCGCGCCGACCGCGGTCCATGATCATGCCCTGGGACCAGCCCATGCGGTCCCGCCAGCGCCCCAGCGCGCCGTCCACCAGGTCCCAGCCGAAGCGGTCATGGCCGGCGGGCACGGGCGTGTGGGTCGTGAAGACCGTGGCCTGCTGCACGTGCAGCTCGGAGACGCGGAAGTCACAGCCGGTCTCGACCCGCTGCCGCAGCCACTCCAGCGGCGCGAAGGCGCAGTGGCCCTCGTTGAGGTGCAGCACCTCGGGCGGCAGATCCAGGGCGCGGAGCGCGCGGAAGCCGCCGACCCCCAGCAGGACCTCCTGGCGGATGCGCATCGAGGCGTCGCCGCCGTACAGCGAGCCGGTGACCGCGCGATCCTCGGGCGTGTTCTCCGGCAGGTCCGCATCGAGCAGGTACAGGGGCACGCGCCCCACCTGCAGACGCCAGACCCGCGCCAGGTACTGACGCTCGCCGTGCGGCACGAGGACCCGCAGCGGGCGCCCTCCGATCTGGACCTCCTCCAGCGGCAGGCGCTCCGGGCGCACCGTTGGCCAGGCGGCGACCTGCTGGCCGAGGTCGATGATCTGGCGAAAGTACCCGTGCTTGTAGAACAGGCCGACGGCGACGAAGTCCAGACCCAGATCCGAGGCCGAGCGCAGGTGGTCGCCGGCCAGCACGCCGAGGCCGCCGGAGTAGATCCGCAGCGACTCGTGCAGGCCGAACTCCATGGACATGTAGACCACCCGGCCCAGCTCGGGCCGAGACCGACGGGCCCAGGTGTCGGGCTCGTGGAGGTAGCTCCGGAAACGCTCGTAGACCGCATCCACGCGATCCTTGATGCCAGCGGGCAGCTCCCCGAGCTCCTGCAGCAGCGCCACGGGGTTGTGGTCCAGGGCCTCCCAGCGGTGGCGATCGAGCGAAGCGAAGAGCTCGGTGGCCTGGGGGTCCCAGCTCCACCAGAGGTTCTGGGAGAGCTCCATCAAGCGAGCGAGCGTCGGGTCGGGGGGCGAACGGGGATGAGCGAGCATGCGGTCCTCTGCCAGCCTCGACCGGCGAGCGGGACTCCAGGCACGCGCCGAGACCAAGCCGAGGGCCTGGGGCGCTAAGCTCTCCGGGTGGAAGGCTCGCCGCGGGGATCGTCGCCAGCTTCGCTGTCCTGCCTGGGCAAGCGGCGGGGTCAGGCGCCGCGCGCCCTGCTCGACAGCGTGGAGTGAGCCGGGCCCGCCTGCTGGTCCTCAACGTGCTCGCGCTCACGCTGGCCTGGGCCGTCGTGGCCTGGCTGAGCCCCTCGGCCGACCCCCGCCTCTGCGTCGAGGCCAACGGCTGCGACGCCTCGGTCTTCATCGAGGCGGCCCGCGGCCTGCTGGCCGGACTGCCGCCCTACGAGCGCGCCCTGGTCGACCTCGACCTGCCCTTCGCCTACCCGCCCTGGGTCCTGCCGCTGCTGCTGCCCTACGCCCTGGGCCGGCCGGCGATGCTGGCCCTGGCCCTGGCCTCGAACCTGGGCCTGGTCGCGCTGGCCTGGAGGCTGCGAGGGGGGCTCTTCGCCCTGCTGGTCGGGATGGGGGGCTGGACCTTCTTCGGCGCCTGGCTGGGACAGACCGGCGGCCTGGTGGCCTGCGGCGCCCTGCTCCTGGTGCTCGGCCTGCGCGAGCAGCGGCCTGGTCCGCAGGCGCTGGGCGTGGTCCTGCTGATGCTCAAGCCCCACCTGGGCCTGCCGCTGCTGTTGGTGCTGGCCCTCAAGGGTCGCTGGCGCGGGCTGCTGACGGGCCTGGCCCTGGTCGCGGCGCTGTCCCTGGGCGCCACGCTGACCTGGGGCCCGACGGTCTGGTCGGGCTGGCTGAGCGCGATGGCCAGCCCGCCGCCCCCCCTGGACCGCTCGTTCATGAGCAGCTGGGTCGCGCTGTGGCCGCTGATGCCCCACGGGCTGGCCCTGGCGGCCTGGCTGATGGCCCCCCTGAGCGTGCTGGTCCTGCGCGCACGACCGATCGAGGCGCTGCTCGCGCTGGCGGCCTCCGCAGCCCTGCTCTGGGCCCCACACAGCCACCCCTACGACCTGGGCCTGCTGGCGCTGGCCCTGCTGCCCTTCCCTCGGCTCCGCGCGCCGCTGGCCCTGGTCGCTGTCTCCCATCTGGCCCTCTTCAGCGGATTCCGCGCCCCCGTCGCCTTGGCGCTGATCGCGGTATACGTTGCGCTGCTGCGCACCCTCGAGCCGCGCAGCGCCACAGGCGGAGGGGACCTCCCCTCGCGCTCCCCCAGGCCCTTCTCGGGCGCCTAACCCCACCTCGTCGCCAGCATGCCGCGTCCCCCTCAGCCTGCTCCGAGCGTCGCCGCCATGCCTGGCGCGGTCTTCTCGCGCATCGCCCACAAGCTGGCCAGCCACAGCGGCGAGCTGTTCCCGCTGCACGTGGGCGACACCTGGATGGAGCCCTTCGAGGGCGGCCGGATGCAGGATCTCGAGGTGGCCCGCCACCCCGGCATGCACCGCTACACCTCGCCCCAGGGCCTGCCCGAGCTGATCGAGGCGCTCACCGACAAGGTGCGCGCGCGCAACGGCATCCCCTGCGAGCCGGGCTCCATCCTGGTCACCGCGGGCGCCACCGGAGGGCTGGGCGCCGCCATCGGCATGCTGGCCGCCCCGGGCGACGAGGTGCTGATCCTGGCCCCCTTCTGGCCGCTCATCCGCGGCATCGTGCAGACCTTCCGGGCCCAGCCGGTCGAGGTGCCCTTCTACGACCGCGTCGTGGACGTCGAGGGCGCCCTCGAGGCCGTGCGCGAGCGCATCACCGCGCGCACCGTGGCGCTCTACGTCAGCTCGCCCAGCAACCCGACCGGCCGCGTCCTGCCCCAGGCCTGGCTCCAGGCCCTGGCCGAGCTCGCGCGCGAGCACAACCTCTGGCTCCTCTCGGACGAGGTGTACGAGGACTACGTCTTCACCGGCCAGCACCACAGCATCGCGGCCTTCGCGCCCGAGCGCAGCTTCACCAGCTTCAGCTTCAGCAAGGCCTACGGCATGGCCGGCAACCGCACGGGCTACCTGGTGGGCCCGACCCAGGCCATCGCGGCGGCGCGCAAGATCAGCACGCACACCTTCTACTCGGCGCCCACGGCGGGTCAGCTCGCGGGCCTGCGCGCGCTGCGGGACGGCCAGACCTGGCTGGACGCGGCGCGGGAGAGCTACCGGCGAGCCGGCTGGGACACCGCGGACGCCCTGGGGGTGCCCAGGCCCGAGGGCAGCACCTTCGTCTTCCTGGACGTTCGCGATCAGCTCGACGAGCGCGGCATCTTCGGCTTCCTCGAGGACGCGCTCGACGACGGCCTGGTCCTGGCCCCCGGGCCCAGCTTCGGCCAGGGCTACGAGGGCCACGTGCGCGTCTGCTTCACCTCGGCCCCTCCCCAGCGGGTGGCCGAGGCCATCTCGCGCCTGAAGCGGAGGCTGGCGCGATGAGCCTGCTGCTCGCCCTGCTGCTGTCCCCGCGCGCCCAGGAGGCCCTGGACCCCAGCCCCGACTTCCGAGGCCAGCCCCTGGACGCCGACCTGCTGCAGCTGTCCCAGGACAGCACCCGCTTCCTGCTGGTGCAGGACGCGCAGCCCATCGAGGGCCGAGGTCTGCAGCTGCGCGCGCTGGGCCAGACCGCGCGCGACCCCTACGTGTGGATCGACCCGGTCACCGCCGAGGAGACCGCGGTGCTCTCCCGCTACGGCGGCATGGTGCTGGGCGGCAGCTTCTGGCGCGGCCCGGCCCGCATCGGCCTGGACGTCCCGGTGTACTGGAGCAGCCGGGGCATCGCCGCGATCAACCGCGGCGCCGCGGTGGGCGACGCCCGCCTGGGAGGACGCTGGACCCTCCGGCCCGGCGGCGAGGAGGCCTGGGGGCTGGCCGCGATCGGCAGCCTGGGTCTGCCGATGGGCTCCCCGGAGACCCTGCTGTCCCCGCCCGAGCCCTGGGGCGAGGTCGGCGCGGTGGTCGACTACCGCGTCGGTCGGGTGCTGGTGGCCGCCAACGCCGCCGCCTTCTTCACGCCGCGCGCGCAGCTCAGCCCCGACTGGGCCTGGGACGACGGGCTGCGCTTCGCCCTGGGGGTCGGGGTGGCCGCGCACGAGCGCCTGGACGTCTCCGCCGAGCTCAGCGGGCGATCGGCGTGGAACGACTTCCTCGGCCTGGGCCAGGCCACGCCCATCTCGGCCACGCTCGGGCTCAACGCCCACCTCAAGCCCTGGCTGGATCTGCGCGCCGGGATCGGCGCGGGCCTCAGCCAGGGCATCGGCGCGCCGGATCTGCAGGCGGTGGCCGGCCTGGCCTTCAGGCCGCCCGAGGTCTACAGCGACGGCGACGGCGACGGCGTCTGGGATCGGGACGACGACTGCGTGGGGGTGGCCGAGGACCGCGACGGCTTCCAGGACGAGGACGGCTGCCCCGATCTGGACAACGATCAGGACGGCGTCCTGGACCTGAACGACCGCTGCCCGACCGAGGCCGAGGACCTGGACGGCTGGCTGGACAGCGACGGCTGCTTCGACGCCAACGCCACCCTGCGCGTCGTCCTGCTGGACTGGGGCGGCCGCCCCGTGGACCGCGCCTCCGTGCAGGTGAGCCCCAGCGACGAGACCGGCGAGAGCTTCGAGTTCACCGGCCAGAGCAGCATCGAGCTGACGCTGCCGGCGGGCGACTGGGACCTACAGGTCCAGGCCGAGGGCTACCTGGCCTACTTCGAGCCTCTCGAGGTCCCCGACCAGGGCTGGCAGGAGCTGACCGTCCAGCTCAAGACCCTGGGCGAGGTCTCGGACGTCAACGTCTGGGCCAAGGACGCCCAGGGCGAGTCGGTCCGCGGCTTGAACGTGGAGATCGACGGCGACGGCCACCCGGTCTCCATCGTCGGCGGTGGACCCCACCTGCAGCTCCGGCCCGGCCCCCACGTGCTGGTGGTGCGGGGTGACGACGCCTTCCCGGAGGTCCTGGACTTCGAGGCGGTGGCTGGAGACACCCGCAGCCTGGAGCTGGTGCTGCAGCCCGAGCTGGTGCGCCTGACCGAGGACCACCTGAGCCTGGAGCGCCAGGTGGGCTTCAAGCCCGGCACCGCCGATCTGAGCGCGGAGAGCGGCCCGATGCTGGACCAGGTCGCCGCGATCCTGGCTCGGCACCCCGAGATCAAGACGCTGCGCATCGAGGCCCACACCGACGACAAGGGCCCGGCGGCCGCGAACCTGGCGCTGTCCCAGCGGCGGGCCGACGCCGTCCGGCGCGAGCTGATCCAGCGCGGCGTTCGCCACGACACCGTCTATGCGGTGGGCTTCGGCGAGGACTTCCCGCTCGACGAGGCGGACACGGTCGAGGCGCGGGCGAAGAACCGCCGGGTGGACTTCTTCATCGAAGACAAGCGCTGAGCGCAGGCTCCGGGCGGCCGCCTCAGTCGGCCCACCACGGGCTGACCCAGACCCGATGCTCCTGCCCTCGGAGCTGGGCCCGCAGCCGCAGGTAGCCCACGTCTCCGGGCGCGAAGCTGAGCTCCGTGGGCGCGGCGCGGGCGCTGCCGTCGGGCAGCATCCACTCCCAGGTCCAGTCCTCCAGATCGGGGTCCTCGAGGTCGACGAAGAGCCGGTATTCCCCGGGCTCCAGGGCCTCGCCGGGTGCGTGCCAGGTCCCCGTCGAGGACAGCACCCAGACGCGGAGGACCTCGAAGCTCGACGAGGCCGCCACGCTGCGCTTGGACTCCAGCGCGTCGAAGATCGCCGCGCGGTCGAGCTCAGCGTCCGGGTCGACGATCAGGCCCGTGAGCCCGCCCGGCGCGCGGTGATGCTGGGCCGTGTCCGGCACGCCGTCGCCGTCGGTGTCGTCGTAGAGGCTGTTCGGCCCTGGGCCGTCCCCCAGCGAGCCGGGCCGACCGTCGTGGCTGTCCGTCCCCGCCAGCAGCCCGGGTCGATGGCCGGCCTGCAGCATCGCCTGCAGGCTGCCCGCGGGGCTGTAGACCTCGGTCGCCAGGTTCCAGTCGCAGTACGGGGCGGCGGGGTTCACGCACTCGGAGCTGCCGTGCTCGCTGTAGACTTCGACCAGCGCCTCCTCGGCCAGCAGCGGCCCGGGATCGCTCCAGTCGATGTCCGCCGGGATGGTGTAGGCCGGGTGGTGGACGAAGGCGATCCAGCGGCTGTCCTCGCAGCCGTCGCTGGTCGGGGCCGCCGCCAGCCCCTCGAGCAGCTCGCTGGTGTCGTCCCGGCGGGGGCGCTCCGAGTCCGCGTAGTAGCGCTCCTTGCCGATGGCCGCCTTCTGCTCCTTGAGCGGACAGCTGGCCACGCGCCAGGCCGCGCAGGGCTGAGGCTCCTCGAGCACGACGGTGCGGTGGAGCCCCTGCGCCCCGGCGCAGTGGGCCGTCCACTCGTAGCCGGCGAAGCCCAGCGGATCGCCCTGGGCGGGCCGGGCCAGGACCTCGAGGGTGCGGGACCAGATGTCCATTCGAGCGCCGCTGGTCACGTCCTCGTAGACGCTGAACTCCGAGTGGTCTGTCATCGCCGCGAAGTCGAGCTGGGACTCGCGCGCGCGGGCGTACCAGTCGTCGGCGGGGAGGAGCGCGGCCCGGGGCAGGCAGCCGACGCCCGCGTTGTCCTCGCAGCCGTCCATCGAGAGGTTGGTGTGGCTGTGCAGGTCGCCCCAGACGATCCGACTGGCCGGCGGGGTCAGCGCCTCGGAGTCCTTGGGCGAGTCCCGAGGAGAGTCCCTCGGGGAGTCTCCGGGCGAGTCCCTGGGAGAGTCCGTGCGGGACTCGGGCAGCGTGGTGTCCTCCGGGCTGGCGGCCGGACGGCAACCCAGGACCAGCCAGAGCATCAGGGGATCGGGCTCGGCACGGCCAGCGGCGGCCGATGCTCGGGCTCGAAGCCCAGGGCCCGAGCGCTGTCCAGGATCTGATCGAACTCGTGGCTGATGGTGGCTCCCGCCTTCTGGGTGACCTCGTCCTCGGTCGGAAGATCGAAGTCGTCCGCCCCGTACGCCAGGCCCAGCATGGCGTCCGCATTTCGGGTCAGCACGCTGGTCCGCAGGTGCGGGATGTTGTCCAGGTAGACGCGGCAGATGGCCAGCCAGCGCAGGTACTCCTGGATGCCGATCTCCTGGCCCTGCAGCTCGGTGTTGAAGGGCTTGTAGGTCCAGCAGAGGAAGCTGGGCAGGCGGCCTCGGCCCTCCTCGTCCTGGAAGAGGCGCAGCCGCTCGAGGTGGCTGAGGCGCTCGCTCAGAGGCTCGCCGAAGCCGATGACCATGGTCGCGGTGCTGCCGATGCCCGCGTTCAGCAGCGCGGCCTGCGCGGCGTAGAAGTCCTCGACCTTGTACTTGCCGGGGCTGTGGCGCAGCCGGAAGGCGTCGTCCAGGACCTCGGCCCCACCGCCGGTGATCCAGCGGGTGCCGCAGGCGGCGAACTGGGCGGCGGCCTGGTCGTAGGACAGGCCCGAGCGCTTGGCGATGAACATGAACTCGGCCACGGTGAGCTCGTAGAACTCGACCCGGGGGTAGCGCCGACGGACCTCGGTGAAGAGCTCGACGTAGTGCTCGATGCGCAGGTCGGGGTGGAAGCCGCCGTTGAAGCCGACCAGCGTGCCGCCGTGGGCGACGAGGTCGTCGATCTTGGCGCAGACCTGCTCGGTGGAGAGCAGGTAGGTGTCGGGCTGGCCCGGGAAGCGGAAGAAGGCGCAGTAGTCGCAGCGGGCGACGCAGACGTTCGTGTAGTTGACGATCGCCATCTTGAGCCAGGTCGCGCGCCTGGGCGGGTGGAAGCGTCCTCGGACCAGGCCCGCGAGCTCCTGAAGCTGCAGGTCGGTCCCGTGCTCGTAGAGCCAGGCGGCCTGGTCCACCCCGATGCGGCCGCCCGCGGTCAGCGTGCTGCGGATGGTCTCGAGCATCAGCCCTCCTGACAGGCCAGCTAACTCACAGCACGAAGGGGATGAGCGCCTTCCGCCGCTCGGGGTAGTCCGGGAACTTGTCCCTGTACCAGCGGTGGTTGGAGAGCGCGCGCGGCCCGAGGTTGGCGACCGTGTAGATCGCAAAGGCCAGGCCCGGCAGGCTGAGCGTGGCGATGGCCCAGCCGATCCACTCGAGGATCTCGCCGAGGTAGTTGGGGCACGAGATCAGCTCGTAGAGGCCGCCGCGGGGGATCGTGTAGCCCCGCTCGCCGGGCGCGCGCAGCCTCCGCAGCGCACGGTCCGCCCACACGTTGATGCCCCAGCCGAGCAAGAAGACCAGCCCGCCGAGGTAGAGCCAGGGCCGGGTGAGCCAGTCGCTGTAGTCGCCCAGGTGGCTGACCCAGCGCGCGTTGATGTAGGCGTTCAGGGTGTTGAAGCCGACGCCCGAGAGCGCGATGACCAGGGGCATGGTCTTGCCCTCCTGGCCACGGAGCAGGAAGGGGTAGACGAAGGTCCGGCGCAGGTAGTGGAACTGCCAGACGCCCAGCAGGAGCAGCGGCGCGGCCTCGAAGCGGTGCTCGCCGAGCAGGTAGAACAGCAGGAAGGCCAGGACCGTGGGGCTCTCCATGAGCACCCAGCCCGCCCGCGCGCCGATCTCGGTGCCCCAGCCCGCGCGCATGTGCCGGCCGTAGGGCGCCGAGATGACGAAGACGCTGATCACGGTGAACAGCGCGAAGGCCAGCTCCGCCCAGGTCGCCCAGGTGTGGAGCTCGAGCTCGCTCACAGCCGGCCCTGCTCCCGGAAGCTGGCCAGCGCGTCGCGCACCGACTCCTCGGTGGACCGAGGCGTGTAGCCGAGCTCGGCGTGGGCCTTGTCCCAGCTCAGCTCGGGCATGGCGCGCAGGGCGTGCAGGGCCTCGCTGGTGTAGAGCGGCTCGACGCCGACCAGGCTGCTGAAGACCTCGACGAAGGGGGCGCCGAAGCGGGCCAGCCACATCGGGCTGTTGAACCAGGGCGGGGGCTGGCCGCCACAGGCGTGCACCAGGTCCGCGAGCATGGCGGCGCTCGCCCAGTGGCCCGAGAGCAGGTAGTTCTCGCCGGTCCGGCCTCGCTCCTCGGCGGCCAGCGCGCCCGCGACGACGTCCCGGACGTCGACCCAGTTGAAGCCCCCCTCGACCAGCGAGGGCAGCTCGCCGGTGGCCAGATCGAGCAGCATCCGGCCGGCCCGGGAGGGCTCCGGGTCGTCCGGGCCGATGACCCCGCAGGGGTTCACGATGACCGCGTCCAGGCCCCGCTCGATGGCGGCGCGGATCCGCTCCTCGCCCGCGGCCTTGGAGCGGTCGTAGGCGGGGTGCGCGGGCCCGGGGCGGGCGCAGGTCTCGTCGACGCGCTCAGCGGGGGCGTTGATGTCGAAGGCGTGGCAGGAGCTGTAGTGGACGAAGCGGCGCACGCCGGCCTGCAGCGCGGCCTGGGCCACGTTGGCGGGGCCCTGCACGTTGATCGCCTGCACGCTGCCGTCCGGGTCGCCGACGATGGAGATCTTCGCGGCGAGGTGGTGCACGACCCCCACACCCTCCATCGCCCGGCGCAGGCTCTCGGGGTCGCGCACGTCGCCCTCGACCAGGTCAATGTCGTGGCGGGCCAGGGTGCCCCGGCTGCTGTGGACGAGGGCCCGGACGCGCCGCCCCTGGGCCAGCAGGGCGGGGACGAGGTGGGTGCCGATGTGCCCGCTTCCGCCGGTGACCAGGACCATGGCGGACGATGCTAATCGACCCGGGGCTCCGCAGCCTGCTA
>CALGIB010000529.1 GCA_937915955.1 uncultured Pseudomonadota bacterium | reverse complement strand
CGCGTACATGTCGCCGAACACCCATTTGGCGGAAACTCCTCCGGTCGCCTCGCCGGCGGCATAAAAAGTCGCAGAGGCCTTGACTTCGAGGGGGACTTCGAGGTCACTCCTCCCCTGAACACGGAGCACGCCGCCTACCTCACTCAGTTCTCCGGCACCCGCCGGATGAAGAGGGAAGAGAGCCGGGCCAAGGCGCTCCCGGACCCACACCGGGAGGCCGTCGGTCTTCCTGTCGGGGCGGAGGGTGAGTTCTTCGTAGGAGGGGCAGGTTTCGCCGGACAGGGCAACGACCTCAGTGTCATCAACCACAACAGGCCGCCATCAAGCCAGCCAGGCCTGTGGTGCCAGTGGGTGCCCATCGAGGAGAGTGGTGTCTACAGCCGCTTCGGCTGGAACGGAGGCGAGAAGTTCTACAACTACATCGAGTGGCTGGAGTACCTCATCAAGAACCTCCTGGAGCCCTGGGGCTACGCCTTGAACGGTGAGGTGACGTGGCAGGGAGAGGAGCGAGACGACATCGGCAAGCTCATCGTGACCAACAACAAGGTGTCCGTGAAGAACGGCACCATCAAGTGGGAGTAGAAGTGAAGAAGAGCAAGGTGACCCGGTACCAGTACGAGATCTTCGAGGCTGGTCTGGACGAGTACATGAAGGACTTGGGCCTTCCCGACGTGATGACGGCTCTGAGCAAGGTGAAGTTCGCGGTCCTGGCTTCGGCCTGGTCCGACTTCTACGCCTGGCATCCGGAGACGAACAAGAAGCAGGCCATGTCGTGGGCTTGGGAGGACATGGTGATGTCCTTCCGGGGCTTCGGAGAGTCGTCGATGACCGGTCCCATCATGTCTCTCTGGCAAGCTGTGCCCGAGGAGAAGTGGGAAGAGGCCCGCAAGTTCCTCAACATCGTGGCGCTCGACGCCAATCGAGCGACCCCATCGACGGTGAGGCGGCGCTACCTCACGCAGTACCGGTGCCAGACGGTTCGGACCCCAACCTGGGGCTTCGATCTGCCTGCCATCGTCCCGACCTTCGGCCCGCGGCTTCGGAAGTGGGCTGAGGCGTCAGGCATGAACCCCGATACGGCCGAGGAGCACATGGCCATCATCGAGGAGTACGAGAGGATGGGGCTCGTCGACCTGGGCGACAAGATCCGGTACTACCCGGAGGGGGAGATCATCCCGGAGAACATCAAGGAGCCTTCCGCTCCGCTGGAGACAGGACTGGCCGACCTGTCTGCTGCGGGCAAGAAGCCTAAGCTCACGCTCGTGACGTAGCACTCAGCGTGTGTGCCAGCCGGCAAGCTGATGTTAGGCTGGCTCCACACCCTGGGAGATCCTCATGTCCGTCCTTCTCTGTGATGCCACCACCAGCGCTGGAAAGCCCTGCAAGAACCGTTCGGTGGGTGAGGTGTCCGGGAGGAACTTCTGCCGCGTCGGGTCCCATGAGACCCAGGTTCGCTCCTTCGTGGAGCCCGAGCCGGAGGTGATCGAGCCCGAGGTGATCGAGCCCGAGGTGATCGAGCCCGAGCCGGAGCTTGTGGAAGAAGTCGCGGAAGAGGTCGCGGAAGAGGTCGTGGAGGAGCCTGTGGAGGCAGGCGACCCCGAGGCTCCGTGTCCGTCTTGCGGTCACGCTGCTCCGCACCGTCATGTCTCACTCTCCGTCGCGGCTGGCTCGGTCATGATGTGTCGGAGCTGCCTGCATCGCTGGACCCTGTAGACAGTGCCGGTTCGGGTGACACTGGAGTCCGTTGGGCTCTGGGGTGGGGAGAGGTGCGTCCTTTGCCACAAGGCTACTTCGACGTGGTGGGGAGATGGGTGTGCTCCTCTTTGCGAGGCTTGCGCAGGGAACGCTACGCACCGCCTGATGGTGAAGATCAGCAAGCGAGAACATCTCGGGCCGATCCCGACGGAATCAACGGACCAGAGAGCAGTATCTCCGGTCCTTTGAACCTCAGTATCTCCGGTCCTTTCCAGACGTAGGAAACCCCACCTGGCGGGGGCCAGATGGGGCTTCCAGAGGATGAGGAGTAGAAACGGCACGAGGGGACGCCGTCGTAGGAACTATAGTCTGACGAGATCTGGGCGTCAACCCAGTACGCCACTTGTCGATCAGGTCCGGTCTGGGATCTTTCGGCCCATCGCTTTGAACAGCGTGGCCCTGGCCCACTCGCTGAATGTGAGTCCCTTGTCTGCTGCGTGCTTGCGCAAGTAGAACTCTTCTTCGGGACTCACGGAGAAGCCCATCGAGACGCCGCGCCTCTTGTGGTCCGGCTTCTTCTTCGGTCCTCGCTTGCGCTGGAGCTGTCCTTCCTCTTCCGGAAGCGGCTTCTTCACGCTGGCAGGAGCTTCCCAGGAGTCGGGGACCCGGTAGACGCTCTGCGGCTTCTTCGCCTCTCCGTGAGGAACCTGCTGGAAGGCATCGGACAACCTCCGGCCAGGCTTCTTCTCCTGTACTGAGCTGGGGTTCGACTTTCTCGGCTCGCGGGGCTTGAGGCGGACACCTCGGGCTCGCATCAACCGGGCCATCTCCTTCTTGCTCATGTGGGACTCCTGCAACTTCAGGGGTTTAGGGCTGTTTCACGGGGGCGTGCCTATGAAACTCTTTCCCATATAATACCATATGGCTCCCCTGCGCCTGGGCGGGCAAGGGTCGGAGGGCTAAGAAATCGGGCAAGCAACCCCTTGCTGGAGAGCATATGTCCCGCAGGACCCGGCACGATGAGACGGAGTTGGCGGAAGCGCTGGCGCATTCCCGAGCAGCAGGCGCAGCCCTTGACCTCTCCGATGAGGACGAAGACGAGGACGACGATGAGGAGGACGAGTACCTCCCGGAGCGCCCGCCCTACGGCAGCGAGGGCGAGGACTACGATGACGACGACCCGGACATCGACGACCTCAACAGTCCTGACGTGGACACCTTCGGAGAGCCTCCGCTGATCGGGGCCCGGACCCAATCGACAGAGATCTTTGGCGACAGCGCAGAGACCGTCGGCCGGGCTACCGCCCCGAAGCTCTACGCCCAGGCCTCCCAGTTCCCCAGCGCAGTCCAGTACCGGGTGTGGCGTTGGGAGAATGGGATTCCTGTTGCCATCGGAGCCATCGATGCGGAGGCGACAGAAGACGACTTCGTGAAGCAGTTCTACGACGCCATGCCGAAGTCGGGGGACGGCAAGTTCCAGTTCCGCTTCCGCCCTGTCGACATCCGGGGCCGTGAGTTGGGCAAGGAGTTCACGATCAACATCAGCGAGCACCACGGTGAGGTGCAGCGCATCCGCCGGCAGAAGGAACGGGAGCGGGAGGAACGCATGGGAAGTGGTCATCACAGCGAGCCGATCTTGATCAACCAGGGCGGCAACGACAGCGGCGTCTACGCGGAGGAGATGGGCCGCATGTTCGAGCAGGCTGTCGAGTCCGCTGAGCGCCGCTCCGAGCTGCTCCAGGCAACCCTCGAAGAGGAGCGTGAGCGCCTTCGGGAGGAAGAGAAGGCCCGCTACCAGGAGCGCATCTCCCTCGCGGACAGGTCAGCCGACGTCGTTCAGAAGATGACCGAGCGGCTCATGGAGACCGACCAGGCTCGGGCGAAGGAGCAGTTGGAGTCTCAGAAGGGACAGAGCGGCATGATGATGCAGACGCTCACCACAGTCTTTGCACAGCAGCAGACCGCATCTGCTGCCCAGGCAGAGCGCCTCCGGCAGTCCGACGAGGTTCGGATGCGGCAGGACCGCGAGTTCTTCGAGCGTCAGCGGTCCGAGGTCGAGGCCAAGCGCAAGGCGGATCGGGAGGAGTACGAAACTCGGATGGCCCGAGAGCGCGAAGAGGCCGAGCGCAAGAATGCCCGTGAGCGCGAGGATGCCGAGCGGAAGCTGGCCGCGGAGAAGGCGGAGTCCGAGCGTCGCATCGAGGCCGAGCGCATCCGGCTGGAGCTGGACAGCAAGCGCATCGAGGAGCAGCGCAAGTTCGAGTCCGAGGCCATGCGCCTGGAAGCCGATCGTCGGGAGAAGGAAGCTGACCGGCGGCGGGAAGCGGATCGGGAGGAGACTCGTCTCCGCTTGGAGCGCGAGAAGATGGAGCTGGAGCGCAAGGAGCTGGCTGCTCGGGAAGAGCGGGAGCGGTGGCGCGTCGAGATCGAAGAGAAGCGGCGGACCGAGCGTGAAGACTGGGACCGCAAGATGGCCCAGCAGCGCGAGGACGCCGAGCGCCGAGAGCGCATGGACCGTGAACGGGTCGAGCGCGAGCGTCAGGACTTCCAGCTTCGGATGGAGCGCGAGAAGCAGGAGCGCGAGGACCAGGCACAGCGTCGTCTTGACCAGGCCAAGCGTGACGATGATCTCCGCCGAGAAGAGGCTCGTCTCACCGAGGAGCGGCGCAAGTCGGAGATGGAGCTGAAGCTCAAGCAGATGGACTTGGAGGCCAGTCGGGCTCGGGAGCACTCAGAGAAGATGGCTGAGCAGCAGCGGTTGGATCGTGAGTCCCGCGCTGAAGCTCAGGCCCGGCGAGATACGCTGGAGCGGGAGGCTCGCGAGGCTGCCGATCGTGACCGGCAGCGACAGCATGAGTTCATGATGCGCCAGGCTGAGATGGAGCGGGAGAACGCCCGAGAGCACCAGGAGCGTCTGGCGATGGCCAGTGGGGGCGGAGAAGGCGGTGGTGGCCTGTTCGGGACCATCGGCGATCAGCTCGGCTTGGAGCCCTCGGAGATCCTCGCCAAGCTGTTCGGAAAGGACGCGGATGAAGGTGGCGGCTGGACTGACGCCATCCCGAAGGTCCTCGGCTCCATCGCAGAGCTGGGCAAGGCTGCGATCTCGGCGAAGGCTGATCAGCAGCAGCAGATCCAGGCGAAGGGCCGGCGCAAGTTGGCCGGAGGCCAGCCTCAGCCGGGGCAGATCGTCCAGACCCCGCAGGGGCCGATGGTGGTCATGCCTTCGGGGGCTGGTATCGCCACGCCTCCTATCATCGACCCCCGCATGATGGCCCAGGCCCAGGCCCGTCCGAACCTTCCTCCGGGGTTCTTCCAGGACGATGATGAGGACGAGCCGGATCAGCCGACGCCGGCGGAGCAGCCGCAGGAGCCGGAGGCACGGGAGCCGGAGCCTGAGGTGCTGGAGCCCATCGACACGCTGGCACGGGCCAAGGCTGCTGGGATCAAGCTCTTGGCGCAGAAGAAGGCTCGGAAGGCCATCCGAAGCCTCACGGAGAGGCTGGGAGAGTCCGATCAGGACGACTGGCTCGGGATCATCACCGAGGCCATCACCAGTGAAGTGGGCATCTACTACTACATCAAGGCGGTCACGGTGAGTTCGGCGCTGGATGAAGCGACTGACGACGCAGAGCTGAAGGAAGCTGTCGTCGCTGCGATGAAGGAGAGCGGCCTCATCCCGGACGACGTGCCCTACGATGAGGAAGACTTCGCGCGCCTCCAGGGAGGTGACGAATGAGCGCCATCAAGTTCAGCTTTGAGGGCGACGTCGCCACGCTGCTGCGGATGCTGAAGGGGCTGGAAGGCCCGGTCACCACCGCCAACGTCGGTGCGGAGCCTGTGCCGGCGACCTCGCCCCCCACCCTGGAGCCTCTCCACCACGACACGGTCTACGCAGACGGGGGCCCCGAAGGCCCCTACGCGCAGAATCTGGTCGAATCAGCACCTGCTCCGACGGCGTACCCTCCGGCCAACCCGGCGGTGCAGGAAGGGTTTGACTTCGGCAACCTGCCGTTGGACCCAGACGCCTGGCATGAGTTCACCAAGTTCATCCTGCGCTGGGCTGTGAACTTCGATACCCCTCTTGACGAAGACGGCAACTCTCTGGGGGAGCAGCCGGATCGACTGGATCTGCTCAAGGGTGTGGGCTCAGGCCGCTGGTCCATCTACATCCTCCGATGGCTGGCCCACTACAAGTCACTCCAGGGCGGCATCTACCACGCCTTGGTCCAGGCAGGAGGCTGCCCTGCGGAGGGAGATGCCCTCTTGAACCTGGTAGACCGCATCTCAGCCAACATCACTCAGGTGGCTCACGCCTCCTTCCCAGACATCGTGGGTTTCCACGACTACTCCACCAAGTGGAAGCGCGACCTTCAGGAGCTGTCATGAACAAGTACGAGTACGAGTGCGCCCTCTCTGGAATCGTTGCCCCTGGCAGCCTCGACTTCGACGGCGATGGTCTCGAAGACCTTCCCGCAGGCTGGTCCGAGGTTCGGATGAGCCGGCGGGTCTTCAACCCGAAGTGGGTTCTCATCCAGCAGGTCAAGCGGGCCATGATCGAAGGGCTGCTTGCGCAGTTCCCGGAAGCGGCGAAGGAGGGTCAGGGCGTGGCCATCCGGCTTCAGGTCGATGCCCAGTTCTACTTGATGGAGAAGGACACTCCGGCGTACCTCACGGAGGTCGAGACGGTCTACCTGGCCCCCAAGGAGCTGTCCGAGGACGTGGCGGAAGCCTACAACGAGGCTCGCGAGATGCTCGGCCTTGACCCTCTCGAAGACGACGAGGAAGACGAGGAGGAAGAGGAAGAGGTTGTCGCGGCTCCCCCCGAGCCTGCACCCAAGAAGGCCCCCGCCAAGAAGGCTCCTGCCAAGAAGCCGTCCAAGAAGGCAGCCCCCGAGAGTGAGGCGACCGCGTGAGCCACTTCGGGATCCCAGGTGGGGAGCTGGGGAACGTGAAGCCCTTCGACCCTTCGTAGCACCGCGTCTGGTACGGAGTGAGTGCCCTCGATGCCGGGCCTCGGTAGAGTAGGCGTCGGAGGAACCACTCTTGTCCCGACTTCCTGTCGAACAGCTCCCTGCCCGCCTCAGTGCGCTCGACCTGGCCGGTACGGAAGTCCACCACCTTCCTGACTGGAAGGGGTACGAGGACCCGAAGCGCCTTCAGATCATCCGGCACATCGCCATGATGCGGGGGCGTGATCCGCGCATCGCCAGCCTCGCTGTGGACATCATCAAGAAGGCCGGGGTCAAGCCTCGCGACTACAAGGGCCAGGCTGCGGCGCTGCTGAAGTGGGTCCAGAACCCCAAGAACGTCTACTACGTGAACGAGCCTGGAGAGCGCCTTCAGGACCCGATCTTCACGATCAAGCAGGGCTGGGGCGATTGCGATGACCAGATTTTGGTGCTCTGTGCCCTCTTCGAGAGCGTAAGGCTGCCTTGGAAGCTGGTTCTCGGCGGAACCTGCAACGGGAAGAAGACCCGCTACATCGAGGGTGGGGCGTTCCCCAAGGGCTGCAAGTGGGCTCACATCTACTGCATGGTCGGGACGCCGCCGTTCAACCCGAACCGCTGGTACTACTGCGAGACCACGGTGCAGGGCGTCCCCCTGGGTTGGGATGTCATCTCAGGCCACAAGAGCTACTTGCCGGAGATGGACACCTCCCGTGGCAAGGCCCGGATCGTGAAGGTGGGCAGGGCTCCTCGGAAGTTCCGCCCCAAGAAGCCGGCACCGTCTCGGACCTCACCCGCCTACGAAGTGGCCTACGGGGGCTTCATGCCCAGCACCCACAGTGGTCACAGTGGCCACTACGGCCAGTCTGCCCTGAGCCCCATCGGAGCAGCCGTCGGGGCCAGCATGGCGATGAACATGGAGGACACCGGCGGCGACTGGTTCGAGGGTGACACTGCGAAGGAGAAGGCACAGGATGCGTTCCTCGACATGAAGAAGGTGCTTCCGGCCGTGGTGACGGGCGTCGTGATCTCTGTCGTGACCCAGCTCCTCCTCGACTACATCCGGCCGAAGGTCGGGCTTCACAAGAAGGTGACGGCGTGAGTCGTTCTCGTCGCCCCCGCCGTCCCCGCTCGCCCCGCAGCAGTGGTGTAAGGCCGTCCCGTGGCTGGGCGCAGCACAACCCAGACGACAAGACTCCTCTTCAGATGTGGGAGGAGAAGAAGGCTCGGATCGAGCGCAAGATTGCAGGGGTTGAGGCCCTCGGAGAAGGCGGCACCAGTCCGGGAGAGATCCAGACCGCAGAGAACGTCGCTCGCATGGAGAAGGCCCGGCTGGCAGCCCACTTGGCCAGCAAGCCGGCAGGCGCTGGGGCAGGCGCTGGAGCCGGAGCCGGGGAAGCGAAGGTAGCCGCAGGGCCTCGTGGCATCCGCAAGGTCGACATGAAGTGGACGATGACTCCGGACACTTCGGTCCTCGGGCGTCAGAAGACCCTCACCACCCGGAGCTTCGCTGAGAACAAGCTCGCTGTGGGCGGTCAGGGCTGGACCGACTTGGACGGGGAGGTCCTCTTCGTCCGCTACGCAGGTCCGATGACCTTCTTGGAGACCCTGAGGCAGTACGGTGGTCTCGCGGGCTACTTCCAGAAGGAGGGGATCTACCAGGGCGTCGACACGTTCCCTTCAGGGGCGACGCACGAGCCGACCTTGGCTGACCGAGAGTGGCTGGCCCAGGTCTGGAAGCCGCAGCCGTGGGTTGCTCCGTGGGTCCGGGGAGAGCCGACCGGAACCGCCCCGGTGGCCGTTGCACACCTCTACGACCTGAGCCTCACTCCGTTCCCCGCGACAGGAGATGCGCAGGTCAAGACCTACCTGGCTGCCTGCCCGGATGATGTAGAACTCTACGTCCTGCCGATCACGCCGGTCACTCTGAAGCGGTACATCCGCTCAGCTATGGTCTGGTTGGCGGAGCAGGCCCCTGTGCGTGAGGTCGTCAACACGCAGGGGAAGGCCGCAGCGCTCAAGGCTCTCCGTACTTTCAAGTTCGCAGACACCGACTACGAGGGCCTGGAGCTGAAGGCCCTGCGAGAAGAAGCGCGAAAGCGGGGTCTCTGGATGCCTGCCCGCGTCAAGCCGGGGGCAGAAGCCGCAGAGAAGGCACGACTTGTCAAGCTGCTGGGTCAGGACGACACGATCACGCTGACCGCTCAGCAGGCCCGCGAGGTCTACCTCGTGGCCAAGGATGCCCCAGAGCGTGCTTGGGAGCCGCCAGGCTTTGGGACCTACCAGAAGTACTTGGGCAAGATCGGGGAGACACGCTCCTTCAAGTCGGTCTTCGGCACGCCTGAGCGCTACGGGGCCAAGTCCCTCACGCAGCTCATGACTCTGTTCGACGACAGCCTCCTGAGTACAGCCTTGCCGACCTTCTTCCGGGCTCCTGTCACAGAGAAGGGAAAGCCAGTCGTCTTGGTAGTGGCTGGCGACATCAACACCTACGACGGGATCCGCATCTCCAAGCCGGAGCCTGGGCGGAGGGCTTCCAAGGACCTCACGCCCATCCTGGAAGCGATGGTGTCCGGGATGGCGCGGCCGGGACAGACTCTGGGCCCGAAGAAGGTCATCACTCGCGTCTGCTTCATGCTGCCTCCTTCCGTCTCCAAGAAGATCAAGATGGAAGAGGTGGATCTGGTCGGGGCAGCGGACTACGCGAAGCGCGTCACGGGGCTCCTCTCAGCTGCGGCACTTCGTGACATGGCGAACTGCTTGATCGCAGCTCGGCGAAAGGCAGGGCATCCTCTGGACCCGGCGACCCTCGCCCGCATCAACCAGCTGATCGTTCAGAGGCACGATGACGAGGAGTACATCGCGGCCACGAGAGTCGGGATCCGAGAGGCTCGCGCAGCCGGCAAGCCTTACTCCTTCAAGTCTCGCAAGGGGCAGACGGCAGGACTCGGGAAGCAGATTCTTCCGAAGACGGAGGAGTGGTACCTGAACGCTCAGGGCGAGGACTGGCTCTTCGCGGACGAAGACACCAACCGGAGTCCGAAGGACTGGTTCTTCGGGGACAACCCGTTCCTGCAAGAGTGGCCTGGGATCTACGTCAACATCGTGAAGGAGCTGGCTTCTCGCAAGCCAGCACCCTCTCGGAAGGAGATCGAGGCACAGCTTGCCGAGAACGGTCTCACCCTGGAGAACTTCAGGTCGATGGCCCGGACGTCCGACTATCAGACCGCGGACGAAGACTTCAAAGATGCCCTGAAGGCCATCACCTTCATCTTGGACATCGCCCAGCCGCCTGCTGTCGACGAGCGGGTCTACCTGCGCGACCTGGCCTGGTCCGAGGAAGCCGTCATCTCGATGGGCGAGGACATGAGGACGGGAGAGTACGTCCCGTTGACTGGAGAGATCACAAGTCGGGAAGGGCGGCCTCCGAGCTTCATCTGGGCCCAGAACGACATGGCGAAGCTCGCGGAGGCCTACCGCAAGACCTGGAACCCCCCAGCGGATGGGCGGGAGTCTGAGGAGAAGGCGAAGGCTGCGAAGAAGCTCACTCGGCCTGTGACGGTCCGGGTCTTCTTGTTCAACCGAGACCGGGTTCGGGGAGCTGTCCGAGCCAAGAAGGGCGACCTCCCGCCAGGGTCGAAGCCGGTCACGATGGCTGAAGCAGAGATGCTCTTGAAGGGGTCGAACGTCGTTCACCTCAAGGGGCCCTGGCTCCTGGGCATCGACGCGGCGCAGATCTTCTACCGGGACTCTGCGGTTGTCGGGGAGAGCGAGAACGGCTCCCCGATCTTCAGTACCCGGAAGAAGTTCTACTTCTCGCCCTACTTCGGAAAGCGAGAGAACGTCCGTGGGATCGCTTCTCGCCTCTTCCGCGTTCAGGTCGACTGGCACAATGCCGACGGAGGTCGTCAGCCCGGTCTGTCCTTCATCCTCCCCACGGAGAAGGACCTGGCCTACATGGGCGACCCGGACAAGGGCGGCTTCGAGATCATCCGGCCGTGGGACACTATTGGGGCTCGCTACCTCCTGTCCTCAGCAGGGGTCTACTCCCCCACTCTGGGCCGGACCCTGCCGATCCCCTTCGCGGAGAAAGGCCCCTATCTCAAGGGCATCAACAAGGCTTTCCGCGGACAGCGGCTTGCCGAGGAGGCTCTCAGCGGTCGCTGGTCCGTCGCTGCGGGGCGGGAGAAGGCCGGGAAGAGGCTGAAGAACGAGAAGCGCCAGGAGGCTGCACGTGTTCCCGTGAAGAACCAGTTCACGCTGGGCGGCTTCTACAAGATGATCGGTGACACGATCGCAGCTACCGGGGTGAGCTTCTCCCAGCGGTCCGATGAGGACAAGTCGGGGCTCCTCCACGAAGCCATCGAGCGCCACTGGCATGAGCTGCTCTTCGGCGTTCCTGACCCAGAGGGCGGAGACATCACGAAGGGGATTATTCGCTCTCGTCAGGACAGGGGGCAGGAAGTCGCCAGCCTTGTCGGTGCGAATCACCAGCGGGTTCCGCCTCCCCCTGTGGGGCCGACAGCCGATCCTGCCCTGGAGTTGGAGGCCATCGAAGCCCTGGAGGATTTGATCGCGGCACAGGGTGTCATCGTTGCTGCAAGCAAGGGCCTCTTCCACCCGCAGTCCAGCCTCCCTGGCCGGAGTCCTTGGCCCGAAGAGGGTCGGATGGGCTACCGGGGCAAGCGCCCAAACGAAGAGGGCGAGGTTGAGACCCAGTTCGAGGACTACTTTGGGGCTGAAGTGAGGGACGAGATCTTGTCCATCGAGAACCCGCGAAAGCGAAGTAGGCGACCCCGCCGTGGTCGGTCCAACCCGGTGGACCCGAAGCTCTGGGACTCCCTGTCCAACTTCATCAAGATGGACACGCTCTTGACCGAGGAGGAGGAGGCTTGCCTCACCGCTCCGAAGGACGACGAAGAGATCATCGCGGCTGTTGCGGCTCTCTTCCCTTCTCGGGCCACGCAGGTAGACATGAAGGCGGAGGTGGCCTTCAAGAAGTCGCTGGACCACAGCCCCGCCTACAAGGCAGCTCGTCATGGGACGCGTGCTTCACGAGAGAAGAGCCTGGTGGCGGCCTTCGCCGCCGAAGACCTGAAGGACGCGGACAAGGAGTACCTCACCAAGCACGCGGAGCTGTCCTTCCACGAGATGAAGGAGATCTCCCTGAGGCGTCTGGAGAGCAAGAAGCGCGGCAGCACGGTCAGCCCTTCCGGGGCCATGTGCCTCATCGTGCGGAACACGCCCAAGCTGAAGTCCTACCGCCCCCCGGCCAAGGTGACTGCACTCAACACCTGCTGGATCTGGGTCGGGCCGCCGACGTCTTTCGGCGGAGGGAACCTGACGTCCAAGACGCGCATCATGACCTACCGCAACGGGACGCACATCGACTGTGACGTCGTGGTCGGCCCCAACGAGCCCTTCGGCCTCAAGCTCGGGCAGGTGATCCAGTCGATGGTTCTCTGGCTGGCTGAGAAGCCTTCCCGCCTGGACAGGGTCCGCGGGGTCTACATCGGGCAGGTGAAGTCTGGGGCTGGTCGGGTCCTGTGGGACGGACGTGTCTCTGCCACCTCCTTGAACGTCCACACGATGATGGAGTTGGCCTTCTCCGGACCGGCTGTGGTGGAGCTGCTGGAGACTCCTGCGGCACAGGAGGAGGCTTACCGGGCTGCCCTGGAGAAGCAGAAGCGGACTCGGAGGCCTCGCGTCCTGGACGACTGGAAGGGTCACGAGATC
>CALGIB010000528.1 GCA_937915955.1 uncultured Pseudomonadota bacterium | reverse complement strand
CTGTGGATCAGCGCGCTGGGCATCCTGATCCTCGGAGCGGCCGTCGTCGCGGTCGGCCTCATCGTGGCCGGGGACGACGAGCTCTTCAGCCGGTCCGCCTCCAAGGAAGGCCAGTGGCTCTACCTGCACCTCGAAGGACCGATCGGTGACGGGCCCAGGGCCGACAGCCTCATCGTGGACCCCGAGGACATCCCCCTCACCGTGCACGACTACGCCGCGACCTTGCACGCGGCCGCCCGGGACGAGGGCGTCGCGGGCCTGGACCTCGAGCTGGACATGCACGGGCTCGGCTTCGCGTCGGCTCAGGAGATCCGCGGTGGCCTGACCGCGATGAAGGACGCCGGCAAGCCCTGCCGCGCCTGGTCGAAGATCTACGAGAACGTGGACTGGTACATCGCCAGCGCCTGCGACGAGCTGCACATCCACCCCGAGGGTGTGCCCATGGCCATCGGCCTCAAGGTGCAGACCAGCTACTACGCCGGCACCTTCGAGAAGCTCGGCGTCGCGGGCGACTTCGAGCGGGTCGGCCAGTTCAAGAGCGCCATCGAGACCTACGAGCGCACCTCGCCCAGCGAGTCGTCGATGCTCATGTACGACGAGCTGCTGGACAGCCTCTACGACGACTTCGTCGAGGGCGTTGCCGAGGGGCGCCAGATGTCCCTGGACGACGTCCGGGAGCTCATCGACGACCCGCCGGTCACCGCCAGCAGCGCGGTGGAGCGCGGAATGCTGGATGCGATGACCTACAAGGACGCCTGGGCCGAGGAGCACGAGGAGCCCACGCCCTTCAAAGAGTACGCGGCCGAGCTCCAGAACACCTGGCGGCGCTCCGACCAGCAGGTCGCCGTGGTGCACCTGGGCGGCCAGATCATGGACGGCGAGTCCAGCAGCGGCGGCTTCGGCGGCGCGGTGATCGGCGACGCGAGCGTGGTCCCCATGCTCGAGCGCCTGGCCGAGGACGAGGACGTCATCGCGGTGGTCCTGCGCGTGGACTCGCCCGGCGGCAGCGCCCTGGCCAGCGACGTGATGTGGCGGGCCATCGGCGAGCTCAAGGAGGAGAAGCCGGTCGTCGTCTCGATGGCCAGCTACGCCGCCAGCGGCGGCTACTACATCTCGATGCCGGCGGACTACATCTACGCCCAGCCCAGCACGATCACCGGCAGCATCGGCGTCTTCGGCGGCAAGTTCGCCATGGCGGGCCTGTACGAGAAGCTGGGCGTGTCCACGTGGTCCAGCCAGCGCGGCGAGCTGGCGATGCTCTACAACCTGGAGCGGCCCTTCAGCGACGCCGAGCGCTCCAAGGTGCGAGAGCGCATCGAGGCCTTCTACGACACCTTCGTCACTAAGGCGGCCGAGGGTCGGGGCATGACCTGGGACGAGATCGACGGCGTGGCCGGCGGGCGCGTGTGGACGGGATCGCAGGCCCTCGAGGTGGGGCTCGTGGACGAGATCGGCGGCATCGAGCAGGCCGTGGCCAAGGCCATCGAGCTGGCCGCCCCCGCGGAGCCCGACGAGATCGGCCGCCGCATCCTGCCCCGACGCCAGACCCTGATGGAGGCGCTGCTCAAGGGGCTCAACAGCCAGCAGGTCCAGACCACCAAGCTGGAGCTCCAGCAGGAGGCCCTCAGCGAGCTGCTCGGCCCGGAGCTGACCGACACCTTGGCCTACGGTCAGTCGCTCCAGCGCGCGCTGGCCGGCGGGGGCATCGCGGCGATGGATCCGGTGCGCGTCACCATCCGCTGATGGGCCTCCGCATCCGGCGGGCCCAGCAGTCCGATCTGAGCGCGCTGCCGCCTCTGCTGCGGGCGTCCTTCGCGCACTACCAGGACGCCCTGGTCTACTCCGAGGCCGTGCTCGGGCTCTTCCGCGACCAGTGGTGGCGCCCCCTGCGGGGTCTGGTCGCCGAGGACGGCGGTGCGCTCGTCGGCGTGGCGCTGGCCGGGCTTCGCGAGCTGGAGTTGGACGGCGGCGAGCTCACCTGCGGCCACATCGGCCCGGTCGCTGTGCTCCCCGAGCTCTGGGGCAAGGGGCTGGGGGCTCGCCTCGTGCGTGGGCTCGAGCCTCTGTCGGTGGACCTGCTGACGCTCACGGTCAACCGCGTTGAGCGGGTGGGCGGCTTCTACACGCGCCTCGGCTACCGGGAGCTCGAGACCTGGATCCCCCGCGTCCTGGACCTGCGCCGACCGCTCTCGCCCCGTCGCGCCCCCGAGGCCTCGACGCGCCACGCGCTGATCGAGCGGGCCCAGCCACTGCAGCCCCGCGACGCTCCGCTCGTCGCCAGCTTCCAGCTCGGGGACAGCCACATCCAGCTGGTGCGATGGCCGGTCACCAGCCGCCAGGGCGTCCAGGTGGTGCGCCTGTTCACCGCGCAGATCGTCGCGCGCGGTCCCTCGGGCCCCGATCTCGACGCCTGCCTCGATCAGGCCCTGGATTGGGCCCGCGCCCAGGGTGTCGAGCTGGTCTGGGGCAGGCCCCAGGTGGTCGGCGGGCTGCGCGGCTTCACCCTGGGTGGGGGCGAGGGCGTGAGCCGCATGGTGCTGCCCCGCACCCCTCGAGGGAGCGAGGCGGCCGCGCGAGCCCTGAGCTGGTGGCCAGCGGGACCCAGCCCTTGAGCGCTACCCTGCTCCACGGAGGACACTTCCCATGCTGCTGCTCACAAGCCTTGGCTGCGTTCTGTTCGAGGGCACCCTCGAAGACGTGGTCGACGAGATCGAGGGGCTGACCAATCCGCTGGTCGTCCAGGCCGCCTTCATCGGCGTCGCCGAACCCGAGAGCGAGGACATCGACCTGTCCGAGACCGAGTTCGCCGACGGCAACGGCATCACCGCCTTCTTGGCGGACGCCGCCAGCGTCGACGAGATGGACAAGGCGCCGATCTCGGGCGCCAGCGCCCGCGTGCGCGTGGGCAGCCAGGCCGCGGTCGACCTGAGCGAGGGCGAGACCGACGGCCAGTACACCGCCACCGGCGGCGAGGGCCTGGGCTACGTGCCGGGCCAGCAGGCCGTGCTCACGGTCGTCATCGGGGACAGCACCAGCACGCTCCCGCTGACGCTGCCCCCGGCAGCCGACGTGGACATCCCCGAGACAGGCCCCGCCAACCAGGCATTGCCGCTGGACCTCTCGGGCCAGGAGTTCGATCGGGTCTTGGTCGTGGTCCTGGGCATGACCTCGGGCGAGGTGACCTACTCGAACAAGCCCGAGGGCATCGAGGACTGGTACGACTTCGACGACGCCGCGACCAGCTTCGAGATCCCGGCCAGCGCCTTCGCCGGGGCGGACCTGTACGCCGTCGGCGTGGCCGGCCTGGACAAGGCGGACAGCGACGGCTTCGACAACATGAACACGGCGCTGTCGGGCCTGCAGGCCGGGCAGATGGAGTTCCACCCCTACCTGGTGCAGTAGCCGCTGCGCCGCGGACGGGGACGGATGGCGCGAGGCCTTTGCGCAGCCAGGGCCCCTGCATTAGACGGCTCCGTCTCAACCTCTTGATGCCGGAGAGCCCCATGGCTTCCCTCACCCAGACGACCAACTACAAGCGCAAGCTGCGCGCCAAGAAGGCCGGCCGCACGGCCAAGGCCGAGCGTCGGAACAAGGGCACCACGCCCGTGTTTCCGATCCACACGGCCGAGGCGGACGCCAACGCGCCCGAGCAGGCCAAGAAGTCCTGAAGCAGGCGTTCAGCCCTCCAGGCTGAACAACCTGTTCGCGTTGTCCCAGGTCTCTCTCGCCACGGTGGCGGGAGACGCTGAACGGAGCTTCGCGATCGCCTCGACGGTCAGCGCGGTGTGGCAGGGCTCGTTCCGCCTGCCTCGCAGCGGCTCGGGCGTCAGGAAGGGCGCGTCCGTCTCGACCAGGTAGCGGTCCGAGGGCACCCGCCGCGCGACCTCCTGCTGGACCAGGGACTTGCGGTAGGTCACGGTGCCGGGGATCGAGATGTAGGCGCCGCGCTCGACCAGGCGCTCCATGGACTCCACGTCGCCGGCGTAGCAGTGGTAGAGCACGCCCGCGCCCTCGA
>CALGIB010000527.1 GCA_937915955.1 uncultured Pseudomonadota bacterium | reverse complement strand
GCCGCGCCCCTGTGGCTGGTGGGCGTGCTGCTGCTGGGCTGGCTGCGCGGCCGAGGGGGACTCGGCCCCCAGCCCGGACTCGGCCCCCGCGAGCGAGGACAGCGCCGTGGACTGCCGCCCGCAGCCGGAGGTCTGCAACGACCTCGACGACGACTGCGACGGGCTGGTGGACGAGGAGGACCCGGACCTGGCCGACGGCCTGCCCTTCTACGCGGACCCGGACGGGGACGGCTACGGGGGCGAGGTGGTGCTGGCCTGCCGCCTGGCCGAGGGGCTGGCCCTGAGCGACGGCGACTGCGACGAGGGCGACCCGGAGGTGCACCCGGGGGCCGTCGAGCTCTGCGACGACGTCGACCAGGACTGCGACGGTCAGGCCGGCGACGCGCTCGGGCTGAGCGAGGACTGCTCGGCCAGCAGCTGCCTGGAGATCCTCCAGGCGGACGCCCTCGCCGCCGACGGCGCCTACTGGCTGAGCCTGCCCTCGGGCACGGTGACTCCGGTGGCCTGCGACATGAGCGGCGGCGGCTGGACCCTGGGGTTCTCGCGCAACACCGCCTCGACGGGCAACCAGGGCGACTTCGGCCTCGGCGAGGTCGGGCTGGACGAGCTGGCTCTGTCCCCGGCCGAGGCCAGCGCCTCCTCGACGGCCGTGCTGTCATGGCAGGACCTGAACGATCTCGACTATCTGGAGCTTCAGCTGGGCGCCTACGCCGCGGGCGTGGAGAGCTACCGGAGTCAGGCCATCCCGCGCTCCGACCTGCGCCTGTCCTTCGGCCAGGACGGCTACTACCTGTACGGATCGCCCTCGGCCTACGTCTGGTGCGGCGGAGACCAGGCCTACACGGACTGGGGCGCGGGCGCGACGAACAACCCCTCGGGCGCCACAGCGGACTGCCGAGGCCACGGAAGCCTGGGCTCGGGCTGGGACTTCTCGGACAGCCACAGCGTCAACCAGGGCCTGACCCTCTGCGGCAGCGACGGGAGCAACTTCCTGGCCTCGAGCTGGGGCGGCGGCTGGATCAGCTACGGCCAGTCCGGCGGCGCCCAGGCGATCTGGGTGCGCTAGGTTCGGCCACCAGCGCCACGACGACGCGAACGTACAGCGCTCAGGTGATCGCGACGCTCCGGCCCCCAGGCCGGCCCTAACCAGCTCTGCTGGAACCACCGCATCCTCCAGACCGCGGACTCCACGTCCGGGCCTGCGCCGGGCAGCCCACCGGTCAGGAGCGCCTCACAGAAGGGCCAGACGCTGAACAGCACCGCCAGCGAGCCGCCGAGCAAACGCCAGTAGAGTGGCCTCACCGCGTCAGCCCACTTCCCTTGAAGGAGCCCACCGTCGTGCCTATTTCTAGCGCGGCGACAACTTCTTGACGCGCAGGCGGCAGCTCCCATGATCGGCAAGGAACTCTACGACCACCTCGGCGTCAGCCCGGACGCAGACGAGGCCACGATCAAGAAGGCGTTTCGCGGGCTCGCGAAGGACCTCCACCCCGACCGGAACCCGGACGATCCAGCCGCCGAGCGACAGTTCAAGGAAGTGAGCGCCGCCTACGAAGTGCTGGGCGATCCCGCGCGGCGCAAGCTCTACGACGAGTTCGGAAAGGCCAGCCTGCAGCCGGGCTTCGACCCCCAGGCGGCGCGGGCCTGGGGCCAGAGTGGCGGAACCCGTGGCGGCTTCCCTGGCGGGGGTTTCCCCGGCGGCGTCGACCTGAGCGACCTGCTCGGCGGCATGTTCCACCAGTCCCGCGACGTGCAGGCCCGGCTCGAGCTGGATCTCGAGGCCGCCCTGCGCGGAGGCGAGCAGTCCCTGCGCTTCGCGGACGGCCGCAGCGTGCGGGTCCGAATCCCCCAGGGCATTCGCGACGGCGAGACGCTGCGGCTGAGGGGGCAGGGCCGGACGGATCCCCGAGGTGGAGCGGGGGATCTGCTGCTGACCATCGCCGTCCTGCCCCACCCGGAGCTGCGTCGCGACGGCATGAACCTGCACCGCGAGCTGGAGATCGATCTCGAGACCGCGCTCGGCGGTGGGGCCGTCGAGGTGCCCACCCTGGACGGGCCTGTGCAGCTCAAGATCCCCCCGGGCAGCAGCAGCCACGCGCGCTTGCGCCTGAAGGGCCGGGGCGTGCGCCGCAGGTCCGCGGTGGGCGACCTCTACGTGCAGCTCCGCGTGACGATCCCCCAGCTCGAGCCCGCCCACCGCGAGGCCGTGCTGATGGCGCTCCGCGAAGCGCCGGTGGACCTAGAGCCAGCCAGCGAGTGAGCTCTGACCGGGGCCCCGACCAGCTCGAGGGGGCGGCTCCGCGCCGCCCTCGCGGGGCGATTGCACTATCTTCGCCGGCATGAGCTGGCGCAAGTGGTCCTTCCGCATCGGCGCAGTCGCCGCCGCACCCTTGATCGCGCTCCTGGTCGTCGAGACCGGAGCGCGCGTCCTGACCGCCCCCGCCGAGGCCGAGCTGGCCTTCAACGCCCCGGACAACGCGCCCGACGGCCTCTACACCAACAGCCACAGCATCGGGCACGTCCCCACGCCCGGCTTCGAGGCGACCGCGGTGTCCCCCGGCTACAGCGTGCGGCTGCGCGTCAACAGCCTGGGCATGCGGGGCCCCGAGCCGGAGCCGGACACCGGCAAGGAGCGCTGGATGGTCGGCGGCGACTCGTTCACCTTCGCCGCCCAGGTCGAGGAGGAGGACACCTTCGTCCAGCGCCTGGCCACCGATCAGCGCGAGCTCTTCAACCTCGGCGCGGACGGCTACGGCAGCTGGCAGCCTCTGGTCCGCTACCGGGAGCTCGACGAGCCGCTGGGCCTGGACGCCCTGCTCGTCGTGTTCTTCACGGGCAATGACCTCAACGACAACGCGCGCCAGCAGATGGAGCTCCAGAGCGCCCGTCGCATGCCCGACGGCGCCCTCAAGCCGTCGATCCACATCCCGCCCGGCCAGCGCTGGCTGAGCCGCCACAGCTTCCTGTACGCCCACTACAAGGTCGTGAAGCAGACCGAGGCGCTCAGGAGCGGCGCGGACCCGAACGCCCAGCGCTGGGCGCGCGAGCTGAAGATCTTCACCCAGAGCGGCGAGCGCGAGCTCGCCGGCCTGATGAACAGCACCGTGCCCTGGCTGCGAGGACTGAAGGAGGCGACCGCCGAGCGCGGGGACAAGCTGCTCATCGCGGTCGCCCCGCCCGGCTTCGCGGTGGACGAGCGACGCCGAGAGGCCGCCTTCGAGCTGGTCGGACACGATCCCGCGCAAGCCCTGCCGCGCGCCCCCACCGACGCCGTCCTGCGCGCGCTGGAGCAACAGGGCATCGCAAGCTGCGATCTGCACGCGCCGCTGCAGGCCGCCACCGACGCCGGGGACAGCGTCTACTTCGACTTCGACGGCCACTGGACGACCCGAGGCCACCAGATCGTCTCGCAGACCCTGTCGGACTGCATGGCGCGGTGAGGGGCCCTCACTCGAAGGGGCAGACGCTGGGCCGACGCCGCACCTGGGTGGCCGAGTCCCCCGGGACCAGCGCCCGCGTGCGCCCGCTGGTCTCGACCGGACCCACGGCGATCAGCACGACGTCGCCGTCGTCCGCCAGGATCTCGAACGACGGCTCGCCGACCAGGGTCTCCGCCAGCTCCTCGTCCCTCAGCCAGGACCGGTGCAAGGCCACCGAGGTGAAGCCCCCCATCCGGAAGCAGTAGGCCGCGCCCGTCCAGGTGCCCGAGCGCGCGTCCAGGACCGGCGCGTAGCGATCCAACCCGGTGGTGCCCACGTTGATGGCCACCCCCAGGGGGCGCTGGTGAACGGTCTGCGCCAGGAAGACGCCGCCGTGGGCTCCGTCCCCGCCCTGGTGGGCCCTTGGCAGCTCGACGAGGCCGCCTTCGGGCACCTGGTCGTAGACCGCGGAGACCCTCGCCGGAGCCGTCGGCAGCACCAGGGGGATGGGGTTGGTCAGGCCCCGCTCGACCAGGGCCAGCGTGAGGATCGCCGCCGCGCCCGGGCTCGCCAGCCGCGCCGGCACGCGGTCCAGC
>CALGIB010000526.1 GCA_937915955.1 uncultured Pseudomonadota bacterium | reverse complement strand
CCGCTCGGGCGGCGGACTGCAGCGCGGTGCCCCGCATCCCGACGACGCCGTAGTCCCGGAGCGGAGCCGCCAGCGCGGCCAGCGCGAGGGCCAGGCCACCGGGCGCGATGAAGGCGCCCGCCTCGCGGACGGACTCGTGCTCGACCGGGTTCAGGCCCAGCCCCAGCACCGGCACGCTGCGGTCGGTGAGGAACACGCCGGCCAGGTCCACTACGAGGCAGCCGGCCTCGGCGGAGTCCTTCAGCAGCTCGTCGGCGACGCCGCGAGGCACGCAGGCGAAGATGACGTCCATGCCCTCGAGGGACTCGGCGTCGACCAGGCCGACCGTGTACTCCTTGCCGCGCCAGCGCAGCTCGGTGACGGTCGCCGCCATGGACGCCAGAGGCGCGAGCTCGGCGATCGCGAGCGGGCCCTGCTCGAGGACCGCCAGCACTTCCTGACCCAGAGCGCCGGTGGCGCCCGCGACTGCGATGCGCAAGCCATGTTCGGACATGGGACCTCCTGAAGGGGTCCGCTTCTATCCCGCCTCAGCGATAGCGGGACAGGATGGCCTCGATGCGGTCGCGACCCCGCAGCTTCTGGACCTTGAGCCGCTTGACCTCGACCTGGTCGTTGGGGCTCAGGTATCGACGCGCCGAGAAGCCCTCGAGCTTCTGCTCGAGAGCCTGATGGTGAGCATAGAGCTCAGCCAGCTCGGTGTCGACGGGGGACAGTGACTGGATCATCGAGAGGTCCCGCTCGTCCATGCGCGCTCCGTGAAGGGCTGAGCACAGCCTACAGGGCACGCATCCGGGGGATCAAGTGCGGGGTGCGGGCTTCTGCGCGTCGGCGTCTCGGACGTAGCGGAGGCGCAGCGCCTGGGGTGAGACGGCCTGGTCCAGCCGCCCCCTGGCCAGGAGCGCCAACGCCTCGACCGGGCTGTCCCCCGCTCGCTCGAACACAGCGCCGCCGGCGGCCCGCACCTGCGAGGCGAAGACCAGCGCGCCCTCGCCCGTGGCGACGAAGGGCGCCTGGACCCCACAGACCTGCTCCGGCGGCTCGTCGAGCAGCTCCCCCACCCTCTCGCCGTCCTGGAACAACGCGGCGTAGGCCCGGCCCTTCCGGCCATCCAGGAGCGCCAGGACGCGCCCTGGCCCGACCATCGCAGCGCGGGCCTCCAGCGAGCCCACGGGGATCACCGGGCAGCCCTTGGCCAAGGCCACGCCGAGCGCAGTGGCCACGCCTACGCGCAAGGACGTGAAGGCCCCGGGCCCGACGCTGACCGCGACGGCGTCGAGCACGTCCACGCCCTCAAGCAGCGCGGCCAGGGCTGGCGTGAGCAGGGCGTCCGCGCCTCGGACAACCCTGGCCGACCAGCTTCGGACCTGGCCGTCCCGCAGGAGCGCGAGCCCGATGACCGGTCCCGCCGTGTCCACGGCCAGCAGGGTCACGACGGGGCCCAACAGCGGCTGACGTCCAGGACCAGCACGGCGAACATCAGCCCCAGGAGCAGCAGCACGCCGATCTGCTGGGCCCGCTCACGGACGGCCAGGGACAAGGGCCGGCCTCGGATGCCCTCGACCAGGTAGAAGAGGAACTGTCCGCCGTCGAGCACTGGGACCGGGAGGAAGTTCACGATGGCCAGCGAAACGCTGAGGCTGGCCATCAATCCAGCCCAGTGGAACAGCCCGCTCTCGGCGGCGGCGGCGGCCGAGCGGAAGATCTGCACGGGACCGCCGACGGTCTTGGACACGTCCTTGGACCCGGTGAAGATGCCCGCGACCGTCTCGACGACCAGGACCGAGGTGCGCCAGGTGTGCTCGCCCGAGAGCGCCGCGGACTCGAGCGGGGGCCGGGGCCGCGGGATCTCGTCTCGGGCGTAGGCGCCGCCAGAGCCGATGCCGATCTTGGGCACGACCGAGTAGTCGCCGTAGTCGTTGGAGATCTTGTCCATCACGGGCGTGAAGGTCTCCTCGATCAGCCGCCCTTTGCGCATCAGCGTGAGCCGCACGGGCACGGGCGTGGCCTCGAGGTCCTGGGTGTCGACGGTGCCGCGCACGCCCTCGACGACGTCCTCGAAGGACTCGACGGTCCGACCCTCGACCGCGATCAGGCGGTCGCCCCGAAGCACGTTGCTGGCCTCGGCCGGGGAGCCGGGCTCGATGAAGGCCACGTACAGCATGCCCGGAGACAGGCCCCAGGAGTTCTCGTAGGGCTGAGGGATGCCCAGGTCCGGGGGGGTCCACGAGCTGCGCTGGATGGAGAGCTGTAGCTTCTGCTCGTCGCGGCCCAGGGCGCGGTCGATCCAGTTGGGCTTGCCCTGCGCGGCCCGGGTGACGCTCAGCGTATGGCTCGGGCCCGCATCCAGCGCGTCCAGCAGCTCCCAGTAGTGATCGACCTCCACGCCGTCGACGTGGGTCACCTGGTCACCGACCTGGACGCCGGCCAGGCCGGCGGGGGAGGCCGGATCGTCCTGGCCGACCTGGGCGTTGGGGCTGACGTACCGGAAGCCCAGCCAGGTCAGCGAGACCGGCACCTCGGGCTCGAGCTCCGGGATGTCCACATGGACCAGGAACTGCTCCCCTCGCCGGTCCACCAACAGGTCCACCGTGCCCGTCTGGGGCAGCGCCTCGCTGCCCTCGTCCCAGAACGTGACCTCGTGACCGTCCACCTGCAGGATGGTGTCGCCGCCTCGAACACCGGCCTGCCAGGCGGGTGAGTCCAGCTCGACCTGGCCGACGCGGGCGCTGAGCTCGGGCCGGCCGACGATGAAGAGGACGGTGAACACGACCAGCGGCAGCACGATGTTCATGGCCGGACCGGCCGCCACGATGAGCAGCCGCTGCCACACGGGCTTGTTCATGAAGTGCGTGGGCGAGTCGGGATCCGTGTCGCCGTCGCCGCCGTCCTGGAAGGGATCGGCGCCCTCCATCAGCACGTAGCCCCCCGCGGGGATCAGGCTCAGGCGGTAGTCCGTGCCCTTGTGGACGAAGCCCACGAGCCGGCGGCCAAAGCCCAGACTGAAGACGCGCACGCCGACACCGAAGAGCTTGGCCACCAGGAAGTGGCCGGTCTCGTGCACGAAGATGAGCACCGCGATCAGCGCGAAGGCAGCAAGGAACTTGATGGTCGGCCTCCGGGCCCGCTACGAGTGTCGGACTACCGCTGTATCCGGGTGGTTCGCGCTCAGAGCCCGACGATCCAGGTCCCGATGATCCACAGGACGGGGCCCGTGAAGAGCAAGGCGTCGGTGCGATCGAGGATCCCGCCGTGACCGGGCAGGATCCAGCCGCTGTCCTTCACGGCGAAGCTGCGCTTGAGCATCGACTCGACCAGGTCGCCCACCACGCCGAAGGCGTCGACGAGCACCCCGAGCACGAGGCACTCGACCACCCCCAGGTCCGCGACGGTGGGCGCGAGGTCCCAGTGAGCGCAGATCCAGCGCGTGACGAAGACCCCGACGGTGGCCAGGACGGCGCCGCCGATGGCGCCCTCCCAGGTCTTCTTCGGCGAGATCTTCTCGTAGAGCTTGTGCTTCCCGAACGCCCGCCCGGCGAAGTAGGCGCCGGTGTCTCCGAGCCAGGTGATGGCCAGCATCACGAAGACCCAGGCCAGGCCGTCCTCGAAGCGCCGGATCAGCGGCAGGAAGACGAACAGCCCAGGCACGTAGGCGAAGCCCAGGATCAGCTTGCCGAGCGCGGGGCCGGCGTCGTCCACCGCGCCCCTGCGGAACAGCATGGCCAGCATGAACCACAGCGCGCTGCCGACCAGGACGGGCCCGACCGTCCCGGGGGGCCCGTAGAGGACCGCCCCATAGAAGGCCAGCGTGGGCGGCGTCAGCAGGCCCACGGCCCACCAGCGGCGGCTGATCTCGCCTTGCCCGAAGGCCATGTTGGCGTACTCGTCGATCCCGAACAGGATCGCGAGCAGCACGATGATCTCGACGGCCAGGGCGCCACCGAAGAGGATGGCCGGCAGCAGGATGGCCAGCCCGGTGAGGCCGACGACGATGCGCTTGCCCACTACTCGGTGACCTGGGCCGAGGTCATCCCGTAGCGTCGCTCCCACGCGCGCAAGGTGACCGGGTTGACCCCGGTCA
>CALGIB010000525.1 GCA_937915955.1 uncultured Pseudomonadota bacterium | reverse complement strand
CGCCTCCGTCTTGGCTCTCCCAGATGCCGTCGCCGCCTGCCTGGAGCAGGTGCCCCGTGCCCAGCCGGAGCAGCTCGGTGGTTCCTGGCAGGGGCGCCTTGCTGGAGGGGTAGGTGCTCACGCCGCTGTCGTCCGACCGCAGCAGCTGGCCGTCCGTGGCGAGCCAGAGGCCTCCGGGGAGGTCTGGGTCCGCGAGCACCGCCCGCAGCCCTCGCTCGGGGCCCACGCGCGCCCAGTGTTCGCCGTCTGCCGCCGCGAACAGGCCTTGAGCGCCGGCGGCGAACCAGAGCAGGCCCTCGTGGTCCAGATCCTCGACCACCTGCCCGTCCATGGGGCCGCTGGCACGGATCCAGCTGCGGCCCAGGTCCAGGCTGTAGCGGATGCCCTGGTCCGTGGCGGCGAGCAGCAGCTCTCCGGGGCCGACGTCCAGGTCGTTCACGTCGAGAAGATCCGAGCTGCGCGTGAAGCTGCGCCCGTGGTCGCGGGACCGCCAGACGCCGTCGCCTCGTGCGAAGAGCACCAGGCCGAACTCAGCGGGGTGGAACCAGACGACCCCGCCTCCGCTGCCGGCCTGCCGCGCCTCCTCCCTGAGCTGCTCGAGGAGCTGATCGACCTCGGCGCCGTCGCCGATCTCGAAGGTCTCGACCTCGACCACGCTCTCGTCTTCGAGCTCCTCGTCCTCGCTGCCCTCCTCGTTGAGCAGGTCCTCGGCCAGGGACTCGGCCTCGAGCAGGAGGACCTCGTCGTCCAGGTCGAGCCCGTCCACGCTGACCAGGGGGTCCATCACGCGTGTCCAGCTCCCGCCCGAGTCTGGGCTGCTCCACAGCCCTCCCAGCTCGTCCACGGCCAGGAGCTGCCGCTCCCGCTCCGGGTCCACCGCGACGTCGACGAAGCCCAGGCCGCCAGCCGCCAGGGGGCTGGTGGAGACCCAGGTGTGGCCTTGGGCGAAGGTCGGCGCCTGCAGCTGCGCCGGACCGGCGAGCGCTTCGTCCTGCGCCTCTTCCTGCGCATGGGCAGGGGCGCCGAGCAGCACCAAGGCGGTGCAGAGTGACCAGGCCGTCATGCAGGCGCTCCGAGCGGAGCGATGTTAGCGGCGGGGGTCTGCAGGGTCAAACCGCCTGCGACCCCGGTCCTCGCGCATGGCGACCCTCTTCCACGACGCCACCCTGGTGTGCTGCGACGAGCAGCGGCGCACGCTGCGCGGCGATCTGCTGGTCGGCGACGACGGGCGCATCCAGGCGCTGGGGCCCGACATCGCGGCGCCACCGCTGGCCCGGCGCGTGGACTGCCGTGGTGGCTGGCTGCTCCCGAGCTTCGTGCAGACCCACATCCACCTCGTGCAGACGCTGTTCCGCGGCCTGGCCGACGACCTGCTGTTGCTGGACTGGCTCCGCACGCGGATCTGGCCTCTCGAGGCCGCTCACGACGAGGAGAGCACCTACTGGTCGGCGCGCCTGGGCCTGACGGAGCTGCTGCTCGGCGGCACCACCAGCCTCTTGGACATGGGCAGCGTGCGTCACACGGACTCGGTGTTCCGCGCCTGCGAAGAGGCGGGCGTTCGCGCATTCGTCGGTCGGGCGATGATGGACCTGCCGAACGAAGCGGGGCTCTCCGAGCCTACGGAGGCCTCGCTTCGGGGCGCCTGCGACGAGGCGGACCGCTGGCACGGCCGCGGCAGGCTCCGCTACGCCTTCGCGCCTCGCTTCGTGCCCAGCTGCAGCGCCGAGCTGCTCACGACGGTGGCGCAAGAGGCCAGGCGTCGGGGCTGCCTGGTGCACACCCACGCCAGCGAGAACCGGGACGAGGTCGCGTTGGTGCGCAGGATGACCGGCCGGGACAACGTCATCTACCTACACGAGCTGGGCCTCTCCGGCCCTGACGTGGCCCTGGCGCACTGCATCCACCTCAGCTCGGACGAGCGCGCGCTCCTGGCCGAGACGGGCACGCGGGTGCTGCACTGCCCGTCGTCGAACCTCAAGCTCGGCTCGGGCATCGCGCCCATCCCGGAGCTGCTCGAGGCCGGCGTACACGTCTCGCTCGGGGCCGACGGCGCGCCCTGCAATAACCGCCTCGATGTCTTCACCGAGATGCGGCTGGCTGCGCTGATCCAGAAGCCGCGCCTCGGCCCCACCGCGATGCCAGCCAGCCAGGTGCTGGGCCTGGCCACCCGAGCCGGGGCCGAGGCCTTGGGTCTGGAGGCGGGTGTGCTCGCGGTCGGGCGCCTAGCCGATCTGGTCCTGCTGGATCCCGAAGAGCCCGACGTGCTCCCCTCGCCTGCTCCCGCCAGCGGCGTCGTCTACGCGATGACCCGGTCCTCGGTCCGGGGTGTCTGGATCGACGGTGAGCGCCGCGTCGAGGGAGGTCGCGTTCTGGGCTGGGACCTGCGCGAGACGATCGAGGGTGTCCAGAGTTCGCTGGCCCGGGTCCGCGGGCGCGCGGGGCTGTGAAGGTCCTCCGGCTGGCGGCCCGGGCGATGGCCGAGGGTCGAGCCTCGGCCCTCTGCACGGTCATCGGGGTCCGGGGGTCGGCTCCCCGTCATGGCGAAGCGCGCATGCTCGTCTACGAAGACGGCGCGATCGTCGGAACCGTCGGTGGCGGTCGGTGGGAGCACATCGTCTGCGAACAGGCGCTGCTGGCCCTCGAGAGCGGTCAGCCCCGGCGCTACTCGGCGCACCTGACCCGCGACCTCGGCATGTGCTGTGGTGGCGCCATGGAGGTCTACATCGAACCCCTCTCCACCCAACATGTCCTGCACGTCTTCGGCGCGGGCCACGTCGCCGCTGCGCTTCACCCCATCGTCCAGGCGTTGGGCTTCCAGGTGCTCGTCTACGATGACCGGGACGAGCTGCTCACCGAGCAGCGCTTCCCCGGCGCCCAGCGCGTCGACGGAGACCCACTTCGGCACCTGCCCGAGCTCGGCGCGCGAGACTACGCGCTGATCGTCACCCACGACCACTTGCTCGACCAGCGCCTGCTCGAGGCGCTGATCCCGCACCCCTTCGGCTGGCTCGGCATGATCGGATCGCGCGCGAAGGTCGTGAAGTTCTTCATCCGCCTGCGCGCGGCCGGCGTCGACGAAGCGCTGTTCCAACGCGTCTCGGCGCCGGTCGGGTTGGATCTGGGCGCGGAGACCCCAGAAGAGATCGCCGTCTCCATCGCGGCCGAGCTGGTGCGCGCCCGCAGGGGCTGCCAGAGGCCGCCCGACCCGCTCAGCTCGGCGGCGTCGCGCTGAGGTTGGCCATCGTCGCCTGGACGGCCTGGAGCAGCTCGTCCAGCTTCAGCGGCTTCTGCATGAAGCCG
>CALGIB010000524.1 GCA_937915955.1 uncultured Pseudomonadota bacterium | reverse complement strand
CACCGGACGCCTGGCCTGGCTGAGCGCCCGGCGGGCCGCCTGTCGGTCTGCGGCTGAGGCGTCCTCGTCGTCGACGTCGACGCGGGAGCCGTTGGCGTCCCGGTGGATGCCGAAGATCAGGTCGAACTCGGCCTGGACGAGCTTGGGGAACTCCTGGCAGACAGGATCCGTGGGGTCGTTGACCCGAGGGGTCCAGTAGCCGGTGTACTCGCTCCAGTCGGCAGCGCTGATGCCGTGGCGCGCGAAGATCACGGCCGGCGGGATCTGCTCTCCGTCGGCGTCCCGCTCGTAGCTGTAGGAGGTCGAGATCGTCGCGTAGAGCTCGAGCGTGCAGGGCGGGCCGCCGCCTCGGGCCTCGGCCTGAGCCGCCTGGTAGAGCGGCATGAAGGCCATCGCCGTGCGGCCCCCGTCCGCCGGGTCGCTCATGCGGGCGGTGTAGCCCTCCTTGGCCTGGTTCCATGCCTCGGGGCTGACCCCGGCCTCGGCGGCGAGCGCCAGCTGGGCGGCCTCGTCGTCGCCCGTGTGCGCCATCGCGGCGCAGAGCTTTGCGTAGGTTTCAAGGGAGACGCCGGCGATGGATGAGTCAGACATCCGCGGACCGTAGCACTCGCTGGTCGCCCGGATAGACCCTGGCCATGAACTGGCCGAATCTGATCAAGACCGGGACGCTTCGCGAGCTTCGCCAGGCCTTCCTGGAGGGCGCGCCGAACCTCGCGCCCGACAGCCGCGGGTTCCCGCTGCTTCACCACGCCTGCATGCGCGAGGACGGCGGCTTCCGTGCCGCCAAGGCGCTCCTGGACGCCGGCGCGGACCCCAACGAGAAGGACGGCGGCCGATTCCGGCAGACGCCGCTGCACCTGGCCGCCGAGCAGGGGGACCTGGAGCTGGCCGAGCTGCTCCTGGAGCGCGGAGCCGAGGCCGACACGCGGGACGCCTGGGGCAACGGGCCGGTCTGGAAGGCCCTGCACAGCGGCAGCCTGGATGTACAGGGGCCTCGACGGGGCCGGTACGTGCGCATGGTCCGCCTCCTGGTCGAGCACGGCGCGGAGCTGGACCGGGACAACGAGGCCGGCTTCAGCCCTCGTCATCACCTGCGGCACCCCTGGTACGAGGAATTGCGGGAGCTCTGAGGTCTGGGCTGGATGCGGGGAGTAGTCGAAACGACTAAAGGCGGGGGAACCAGATTCAGGAGTCACCCATGGCCAAGACTCGCCCCAGCGTGCAGAAGCGCAAGATGGAAGCGGCCAAGATGGAGAAGAAGCTCGCGAAGGAGGCCCGCAAGGCCGCTCGCGAGGCGTCCCGTCCCGAGGATCGTCCCGACGGCGTCGATCCCGACCTCGCCGGCATCGTCGCGGGCCCGCAGGAGCGCCTCTACGAGGACGGCGAGCCCTGGGACCCGGGCAAGTAGGTAGAGCCGACGGGGCTCAGAGACCCTCCAGCTCCTCCGCCACGCGCTCGGTGCGCTGGCTCACGAAGCTCGACAGGCTCTCGTTGGCCGAAGACAGGCGGCTCCGGTCGGTCGTGGAGATCTCGGCGTCGAGCAGCGCCGTCAGGGCCGCGCTGCGCTCGCTGAGGTAGGCCTCGTTGAGCAGCAGCGCCTGCAGCTCGCGGTAGCGGTCCAGGTAGGCCTGCTCCATCGCGGGGTCGGCCATCAGCCGGTGGACCAGCGGGCGTTCGTCGCCCTCGTCCTCGTGCGGTGGCGCGTAGTCGTTGCCGTGCATCTCGTAGAGCACCGAGGCGCTGACACCCATCTGGTTGTAGGTGCTGTCCCGGTTCGGACCGAAGGTGCCGTCCAGGTCCCAGGGCAGCAGCGTGAAGCGCTCGGGGCCCTGGTAGAGCCAGTAGTTCTTGGGCCGCTGGGGGTAGCTGTCCCAGTTGCTGACGAAGTTGCTGACCACCAGGAAGCTGAGGAAGACCGGCACGTCGAGCTCGTCCTCGAACCAGGCCGTGTCGCCGTCGGCCAGCCCCTCGACGAAGTCCATCAAGGCGCTGTAGTCCTCCGGCGCAGACCTGGTGTTCGTCTTCTTCTGGTAGTGACAGAAGTAGTCCTCGTCTCTCTCGCCCAGGACGGTCAGGTCCGCGAAGCACTGGGGCACCCCCGGCAGGTCGGTGGCGGCCTTGTACAGATCGCCCTCGGCCTCGCCGAGGCTGTCCTCCAGCCAGCGCTTGTCGTCGGGGTCCTCGTAGCGCAGATAGACGCCCTGGGGCTCGCCGTTGAGCAGCAGCAGCACGTGCTGGGCGCTGGGGACCGGCACGCCGGCGAAGCGGAACAGGTCGTAGGCCAGCTTCTGGCGCAGGTGGGGCTCGTAGTTGAAGTTCCACTCGCGGCGGCCCAGGTAGAGCTGGTCCGAGGGCACCTTGACCTTCCAGTTCCTGAGGCCGTAGGCGCTCATCACGTTCCTGAGCTGGTAGGCGCCGCGGTAGCTCAGGTCGGCCTCGTAGACCGCGCCCAGCTCGTCGACCAGCTGCCCGACCTCGTCGGGAGCCTGGTAGGGATCGGCGTCCAGCCGGGCCATGGCCTCGTCCGAGATGCGGATCTCGAGGGTGGGCACGTCCGTGGGGAGCTCGAAGATGTCGATCTCCTCGGGGTGCTGGCTGTCACGGCTGTCGTGCGCAGCGGAGTCGACCGCGCCGGTCTCCTGGGGCGTCGGGATGACCGTCGAGGTGCACGCGAGCAGGAACACGATCAGGTCGCCCTCAGCCGGGACACCGTCGTCCGCATGGCCTGCACAGTCTTCCACGCGGGGGCCGGATCAGCGAGGCGGCGCGGCCACGACCACGCGGTAGCCGTCCGGATCCGCGTAGGTCCGACCGCAGGCCTCCCAGTAGGGGTTCGTGCTGACGACCGGGGCGAAGCCCAGCGCGCGCATCCGCAGGTCGAGGCGGTCGCGCGCGGCGGCCTCGGAGACGTAGAAGACCAGCAGGTCCTCGGGCGAGGCGGGCGGCAGGCGGGTGCAGCCGTGCTCGAAGGTGAGCTCCAGGTGAAAGGGCCAGTCCGGCAGCCCGGCCATGAAGCCGTCGAAGCCCTGGTGGTCCTGGAAGCCCCCCAGGCGGTCCAGCCCCAGGCCGTCCAGGTAGAAGCGGGCCGAGGCCGCCAGATCGGGCCAGTCCTCTCCGGGCGCCTCGTCGTGGGGCGAGAGCTCCGCGGCCATGCCCGGGAAGAGGAAGGTGTGGGTCTGGGGGGCCGAGGTCAGGCCCCGCTCGGTGCGCGCTGGCCCTCAGGATCACGGCGGGGGCGGCGTGCCCGCCGAGCGCGTCCGCGGGGTCGGC
>CALGIB010000523.1 GCA_937915955.1 uncultured Pseudomonadota bacterium | reverse complement strand
TCATCGGAGACGAGCTCACCGACGAGGTCATCCGCGTCGCCAGCTGGTCCATCCTGGAAGACGTCTGATGGCGTCCCGACAGCTACGGTATGACGATCTCAAAGGCGGCGCGCGGCTGGCCTGGCTGCTCGACGTCACCTGGGCAGGCCGGGTCTTTCGCTTCTCCTCAGAGCCCCTTGAGGTCTCCTCGGCGGACGGTGCTCTCCTCTACGACGGCGGGCTCATCAACGAGGTCGAGGTCGAGCTCGGCTACGCCGTCCTCGACCAGGAGCCCGAGTTCCCGAGCGTGTCCGTCGAGCTCGACTTCGGCGCCCTGGACGTGGCTCGCAAGGTCCTGCAGGGCCACCCTCTTCGGGGCGCGGCTGCCGAGCTGAGCCTGTACGTCATCGGCACTGTCTACGAGGACCGCTGGCGCGTGGTCCGTGGCCGCCTCAACGCCCCGGAGATCGGCCAGGTCGGCGAGCCGGTGTCGGCGTCCCTCGAGGAGGTGCGCCAACAGGACCCGACCCCGTCCATCAGCCCCGACGCCACGGTCACGCCGACGTCCTGGCCGGACGCGCGGGACGACGCTGTGGGGCAGGCCTACCCGCTTCCCTTCGGCACGCCCGGGACCAACGACGACACGCTGACGGCCGGCTCTCCTGCCCTGCCGGTGAACGTCTTCGCGGCGATCACCTACGCCGAGGTAGTGGATACCCTGCTGATCTGCGACGGGGTCTGCGACGCGTCCTCCGTGACGATCCTCGTCCCGGCCAACACCTACACCAACTCCGGCGGCGCTGAGACGGCGCTCACCAGGGCGGTCACCTTTAACACGATTTCGCAGGTCCAGGACGGCAACGGCCGCACGGTCAGCGTCGTGGACATCAGCGCCCCCGGCATGGCCGGCGGAGCTCCGGAGTACCTCGTGTTCTTGACGTCGGCCAGCTTCTGGGCGATCTGGGACAGCGGCGGTTCGCTTCCGTCCGCTGCGGACGGGTCCCCCATCGTGACGGGCGGCAGCCTGCTCGAGCACGCCGCGCTTCTCAGCTCGGCCGAGTACGACGAACCGCAGATCCGGACCGTGGCCCAGCGCCTCAACGGCATCCCCGTGGCCGGCTACCTCAACGACCCGGGAGTGACCTGGACCGACTTCCTGTCGGACAACCTGCTCCCCCTCATCCCCTACTCCCTGGTGTGGACGCCCGACGGGCTGCAGCTCCTCAGCTGGGGACTCGACGCCAAGGCCGTCGACGCCGTCGCAGCCATCGAGGCCGGGGTGGCCAGCGGCGTCGTCCGGGCCAGCGGGATGGTCGAGGTAGAGCACCCCGCCTACCGGTCCGCGTCGCTGAAGTACGCGCGCAAGGCCGACAGCGGCGGGTTCGGTCGGCGGACGACCTACGAGCCCTACGCCATCGCGCCGAGCCACGGCTCAGCCCACGCGGACCACGTCGCCTCCTCGCGCGACGACGCCGAGGACTGGTCATCGGACACGGACATCCTGCACACCCAGCAGGGGGCTCACTACGTGCTGCGCAACACCCTCAAGCTGGGGGCGAGCACCGTCCTGGAGACCGACTACGTGGCGACCACGGAGTGGCTCTGGCTGCCGCTGGGCTCGATCGTCACGCTGACCGACGAAGAGCTGGGCTACGACACCCTCCCATCGGTGCTGTCTCGCCTGGTCCTCCGACTGGACGGCCCGGGGCTGACGTTCACCACGATCCTCGACCCCGTCGCCAGCCTGCCGCTGCTACCGTCGTGACCATGCTGACCCCCCTCGACTTCGCCCACCTCCCCGAGGTCCGCACTCCGCTCTACGGCTT
>CALGIB010000522.1 GCA_937915955.1 uncultured Pseudomonadota bacterium | reverse complement strand
TGCTCCTTGGCTGTGGCGATGAGCCCGCCGACCCTGTCGAGGTGTCCGAGACGGACGCGGACAGCGAGGTGGACACCGGGCCCGGGTGGGCGAGCCTGAGCGGCACGATCACGGACAGCGCCGGGGCCCCGCTGACCAACGTCCGCGTTCAGGCCTGCGTCGAGGACAACTGCCGCTACGCCGAGCCTGACGCCAGCGGCTTCTACGCCTTCGTGGACGCGCTCGAGCCCGAGCCGGTAGGCCACGCCTTCGACGTGGTCGTGAAGGACCCCGGCTACGTCATCCCGCTGGTGCCGCTCTGGTTCGGGCACGGCGAGCAGCGACAGCTCGACGTGGTCGTGCCCGGCAAGAGCGAGGACGTCGCGGTCCCCGAGACCGACGCGCAGGACCTCGAGGTCGTCGAGGGTGTGCACATCACTCTGGCCCAGGACGACCTGGACCTGAACTTCGGCGTGGACGGCGCCGTGGCCTATGGCGCGCGCCCCGACCCCTCGATCTGGCTGCCGATCGAGGGCATCCCGGGAGAGGTCCAGGGCCTCTGGTACCTCTCGCCCTCGGACACCGCGAGCCTCTCGGGGGGCTTCGACTGGTGGCTCGAGGCCTCCACGCTGGGCGGCGACGAGGGCCAGACCTACACCGCCTGGGTGGTCGACTACGAGCACGCGGACTGGCTGTCGGCGGGCACCCTGACCGTTCAGGGCGAGAAGCTCGTGCCCGACTCGAAGCTGCCGATCCTCTCGACCCTGGTCGTGATGAAGTAGAACGCGGCATGCAGCCGCTGCTCGAGGCCCTGGTCCTGTGTCGCCCCCAGCTCGAGGCCCTGGAGGCCTCCGGGCTGCGCGGCTGGCTGGGCGCTGGCTGCCTGCGCAACCCGGTGTGGGACGCGCGGTTCGGGCTGCGCTCGCCGGGCACCGACTGGGACGTCGCCCTGTTCGGGGAGGAGGGACAGGTCCGACTCGAGGGGCTGCTCCCCGGTCCCTGGGAGGCCGTGGACCAGGCCCGCTACGGCCAGGGCTCCGCCGAGGCCGGGCTGGCGAGCTGGCCCGAGACGGCGACGGCCATCGGGGCCAGGCTGGTGCCGGGAGGGCTCGAGGTCCTGGCGCCCTGGGGACTCGGGGACCTGCTCGACGGCGTGCTGCGGCGGAGCGGAGGGTTCACCGACGTGGCCGCCTTCGAGGCGAGGGCCGCGAGCAAGCGCTGGTCGGCCAGGTGGCCGGGGCTGCGGGTGGAGCCATGGCGTCCCGGCGTCCCGGCGCTGAGGCCGACCCGGATCGAGCGGCCCTGGTAGGGCGGCCCCCAGCGCTCAGAGCCCGAACCAGCGCCCCGCGAGCTCCTCGAGCGTGTCTCCACCCGGCAGCCGCGACAGGTACCAGCGCAGGTCGCTGTAGCGATGCAGCAGCGCCCAGCCCATCAGCCGCCGGCTCAGCTCGGGGGTCAGCGAGGCCTCTGGCATCCCGTAGGCCAGCAGCAGCTCACGAAGCAGCCCCGGCTCGCCCTCGGTCACGAACAGCCCCACGGAGGCCAGCTCGTACTCGGGGTGTCCCACCATCGACGGCTCGAAGTCGAACAGCCCCGTCAGCTGCCCGGACTCCACCACCAGGTGTTCGCGCATCACCTCGGCGTGCAGCAGCACCGGCTCGGAGGGCACCCACGTCACGCTCGCCAGGAAGGGCTCGATCTGGGCGAGCCAGCCCTCACTCAAGCCCCGGGCCTCCTGCCTGGAGCGCGCCGTCGAGCGCTGCGCCGACACGAAGCCCTCCATCCCGAGCGCCGTCAGCCCCTCGACCGGGACGGCGTGCAGCTCGGCCAGCCCTCGCCCTAGCGCCCGGACCAGCTCGACCCGCTGCGGCTGCGAGAGGCTGGGCCAGGCCGATCGCAGCGAGATGCCCGGAAGCCGCGTCATCACCAGGGCCGTCCAGCCCTCGAGGGCGACCCGAGCCAGCAGCCGCGGCGTGGGGATCGACAGCCGCCCCTCGAGCACGCGCAAGGCCTCGACCTCGCGCTCGATCAGCTCGCTGTCCTCTGGCGGCATCAGCTTGACCACGGCGTCCCCGGCCCAGAACACCGGCACGCTGCCGCCCTCGTAGAGCCGCACCTCGCCGGGGAGTCCCAGCCCCTCCAGCGCCGCGACGGCCCTCAGCGCGTGCTCGGGGTCCTCTCGCTTCCAGTCGCTCATCGTCGGCCTGTATCGGCCGGGTCCCGCGACTACGAGCTGGTACACATCTTGCGCACACGCCGCTGGCACGGCACCGACCCGCGGCCGTACAGTGCGCCGGTTCCAGAGGTGCCCATGATCTTCGTCCTCGCGCTCGCCTGCTCCGATCAGGCCATCCACACCATCGAAGACGGTGTCGGCGGCGACGGCCCGCAGATCGACGTCTCGCCCGAGGTGCTGGACTTCGGCGAGCTCGGGGCCGACGCCGAGCCCGTGATCAAGACCTTCACGATCGCCAGCATCGGCACCCAGCCGGTCGCGGTCGAGGACATCACCTTCGACGGCGAGGGCTACAACAGCTTCCACCTGGCCCAGGACTGGCCCGGCACGCTGAAGCTGGACGTGGGCGAGAGCTACGACGTCGACGTGGTCTTCGAGCCCTGGGGCAACGACGAGTGGGCCCGGGCGCTGGTCCACAGCAACGACCCCGACACGAAGATCTGGCCGGTCGAGCTCATGGGCAGCGCGGTCGTGCCCGAGCTGGACGTCGACCCCGATCCGCTGGACCACGGCCAGCTGGGCATCGGCTGCGAGCGCGAGAACACCGCCACCATCACCTCCGTGGGCGAGTGGGACGTGACCATCAGCGCCATCGAGGTCACCGGCGCCGACTTCGAGCTGCTCAGCGCCCCGGCCCTGCCCCTGACGCTGGCCCCTGGCGAGACCACCACCGTCGACATGCGCTTCTCACCCAGCCTCGAGGGCTCCACCGAGGGCGCCCTGGTCATCACCTCGGACGAGGCCATGGGCGTCCGCCAGGCCCTGCAGCTCGGCGAGGGTGTGGTCGACGGCGACTTCGTCGACACCTGGGACATCCCCGAGGGCGACCCGCCCAGCGACATCGTCTTCGCGATCGACAGCAGCTGCTCGATGAGCGGGGACGCCTGGAACCTGGTGAACAACTTCGAGGTGTTCATCAACGAGCTGGACCACTACACCAGCGACTGGCAGGTCATGGTCGCGGCCGAGGACGACGGCTGCAACACCTCGGGCATCCTGACCTCGAGCACGCCGGCCTACAAGGAGGACTTCCAGAACGCGGTCTTCTTCGCGGGCTTCTTCGCCGACTGGACCGAGGCCCTGCTGACCATCAACCGCGTCTCCATCGAGGAGACCAAGGGCGGCGGCTGCAACAAGGGCTTCCTGCGTGACGGCGCCCTGCTGCACATCATCGACGTCAGCGACGAGCCCGAGCAGTCCGTCGAGATGGGCGGCCTGCGCTGGGACGAGAACGTGCAGGCCATCTGGGACCTCAAGGGCGACCCGTCCATGGTGCGCATCTCGGCCATCGCCGGCCCCATCGGCACGAGCAGCTGCGCGGCCGAGGGCACGGGCTACGCCGAGGCGGTCACGGCCACCGGCGGCGTGTTCCTGGACATCTGCACGAACTGGGCGACCAGCGCGAACATGGCGCTGCTGGCCGAGGCCAGCATCAACCAGTCGACCTACCTGCTGTCCAGCACCCCGGTCGAGTCCAGCATCGTGGTCAAGGTCAACGGCAACAAGCGCACCGACTGGACCTACGACGCCACGCGCAACGTGGTGGTCTTCGACGCGGACTACCCCAAGTCCGGGGCGCACATCGAGATCACCTACTCCGGCGTGGGCGACTGCGACTGATCAGAGGCCCTCGGCCCAGTCCACGTAGCGCTGCCCGAAGCCGCCGCGGAGCCGGTGCTCTCCGTCGTGCTCGCAGTAGGTGACGGGCGCGCTGGCGCAGGTCCAGGTGGTGCACAGCAGGGGCCCTTGCGCTTGGCTCGAGGACTCCTCGGTGCATCCGTTGACGTCGCGCCAGGTCTGCACGCCCTGGTGTATGTCGCCCTGGGCCATGCCCAGGAAGGAGCGGCCCTCGATCGGCCAGGTGTCGTCCGAGCTGCCGTGGACGTGGCGGATGGGCTTGGGTGAGCCCTGACAAGAGCTGGGGACAGGGTCCCAGAACAGCCCGTGGAAGCCGGCGACCGCGTCCACGCTGTCCCGCTGGCAGCCCAGCTCGTAGGCCACGCTGGCGCCCACGCTGTGACCCGAGGCCACGACGGTGCTCAGGCCGTAGCGCCGCTCGGCGTCGGCCAGCACGAGCTCGGCGTAGTCCAGGTCCTCGCCCCCGTCCCGCAGGTCCTGGACCCTCCAGCGGTCGTCTCGGCCCTGCGGCGCGAGCACCAGCCAGCCCCCGTCGAGCAGGGCCTGCAGCTCCGCGGGCTTGCCGCGCAGGTGCTCCGCGTCCTCGTTGTGGCCGTGGAACCAGAGCAGGGTCTTGTAGGGCCCCGAGCCCTGGGGCAGGTCCACGTTGTAGCCGCCGCCCTCGAGGCAGTGTCCGCCCGGCGGGCAGCTCGAGCACGCGAGCAGGAGGCTGGTCAGCACGGGCGCAGTGTAGAGGCCGCGCCGGGGCTCAGCCGCGCTGGTCGCGGTCCTTGGGCTTGCGCTCGCCCCGGATGACCGAGCGCAGGTTGGCCGGCAGGGTCTTCTTGCGCAGGCGGATGCTCTGGGGGGTGACCTCGACCAGCTCGTCGTCGGCGATGTACTCCAGGGCCTTCTCGAGGGTCATGGCGATCGGCGGCGCCAGCACCTGCTTCTCGTCGGCGCCGGCCGAGCGGAAGTTGGTCAGCTGCTTGGCCTTGGTGCAGTTGACGTTGATGTCGTTCTCGCGGCTGTTCTCGCCGACGATCATGCCCTCGTAGACCTCTGTGGACACGCCCACGAACAGCTTGCCGCGGGGCTGCAGGTTCCACAGCGCGTAGGTCGTCGTCGAGCCCTTGCGGTCGCTCACCAGGCTGCCGTTGCCGCGCTGGGGGATGTAGCCGGCGAAGGCGTCCCAGCCGGCGAACAGGGTGTTCAGGATGCCCTGGCCGCGGGTGTCGTTGAGGTAGGCGCCGCGGAAGCCGATCAGCCCGCGAGCCGGCACGCGGTACACGCAGCGCACCCGGCCCGAGCCGCTGTTCTTCATCTCCAGCATGCGGCCCTTGCGCAGCGCCATCTTCTCCGACACCAGACCCATGAACTCCTCGGGGAAGTCCAGCTGGGCCTGCTCGTAGGGCTCGTTCTTGCCCCCGTCCTCGGTCTCGATGAAGCGCACCATCGGCTTGGACACGGACAGCTCGAAGCCCTCGCGCCGCATCTGCTCGATCAGGATGGCCAGCTGAAGCTCGCCGCGACCGAAGACCTGGTAGGCCTCCTCGTCGGGCACCGGGATCATCTTGAGCGCCACGTTGTGCAGCAGCTCCTTCTCCAGGCGCTCCCGGATCTGGCGAGCGGTGACCTTCTTGCCCTCGAGCCCGCCGAAGGGCGAGCTGCAGGCCATGAAGGTCATGCCGATGGTCGGCTCGTCGATGCGCACGCGCGGCAGCGGCTTGGGCTCGTCCACCGAGGTGATGGTGTCGCCGATCTCCAGCTCCGCGATGCCCGCGATGGCGACCAGGTCGCCGGCGAAGGCCTGCTCGACCTCGATCCGCTTGAGGCCCTGGTAGGTGTAGAGCTGGTTGATGCGGATGCGCTTGTCGCCCTCCTCGCCCATCAGCAGCAGCTCCTGGCGACGCTCGATCGTGCCCTGCTGGATGCGACCGATGGCCAGCCGGCCGACGTAGGTGTCGTAGTCCAGCTGGGTGACCATGACCTGGGGGATGCCCGTCGAGTCCTTGGCGCCCTCGGGCACGTGCTCCAGGATCATGGCGAAGATGTCGCGGAAGTCCGTGCCCGGGACGTCGGGATCCAGGGTGGACCAGCCCTCCTTGGCGCAGGCGTAGACCACGGGGAAGTTGAGCAGGTCGTCGTCGGCGCCCAGGTCGATGAACAGGTCGTAGACCTCGTCCATGACCTCGGCGATGCGGGCGTCGGGGCGGTCGATCTTGTTGATGCAGACCAGGATGCGCAGGCCGGCGGCGAGCGCCTTGCTCAGCACGAAGCGGGTCTGG
>CALGIB010000521.1 GCA_937915955.1 uncultured Pseudomonadota bacterium | reverse complement strand
GACTGGCGGGTCATCGGGGTGGACGGCGGCCTGCTGGCCGAGCCCTACGACCCCGGCGCCCGCGAGGCCCTGCCCGTCGGCGCCCGTCTGGACCTGGAGATCATCCCCCACCGGGACGCCAGCCAGGTCGTGCTGAACATGGACATCCCCGGCAGCGGCGCCGGCAAGGACAGCTACCCCATGTTCACGGCCACGGTCGAGGGCGAGGAGGGCGACTACCAGCAGCTGGACTGGCCCGCGGTCGAGGTCCCCAGCCAGAAGGAGCTGCAGCAGCAGATCGACCTGACGCTGAACGGCGTGGCCGGCGAGACCACCATCGAGTGGACCGTCAACGGGGCCCAATACGGCGACCACGAGCCCATCCTCGCGCAGGGCGGCGTGCCGACCTGGATCGACCTGAGGGACAAGAGCGGGGCCGAGCACCCCTTCCACCTGCACGGCAACTTCTTCGAGATCGTCGAGCGCAACGGGCAGCCGGCCGGCCAGCCGGGCCTTCGCGACACGGTGCTGGTCGGCGGCGACGACGAGCTCCTGCTCTACACGGAGCTGTCCAACCCCGGTCGATGGATGGCGCACTGCCACATCCTCGAGCACGCGGAGCTCGGCATGATGACCGAGCTCATCGTAGAGGAGTAGGTCTGTGCTGCTTCTCCTGAGCCTCGCCTGCGGCGAGGTCGAGCCCAAGGACAGCGATCTCAGCGCCACCGACGACTCGGTGGCCACCGGCGACTCGGAGGCAGACCTCGAGCCCTGCGAGGGCGTCGAGGCCACCGTGACCGACATCGAGCCCGTCGACCTGGCGCTGATGCTGGAGTCCAAGGACTTCCGCTTCATCAACGTGCACGTGCCCTACGCCGGCGAGATCCCCGGCACCGACGCGCACATCGAGTACACCGACACCGACGCGCTGGCGACCGACATCGGCGAGCTCGACGCCAAGGCCGTCCTGTACTGCAAGTCGGGCCCGATGAGCGCCACCGCCACCAAGGCCCTGGTCGCCCGCGGCTACTGCAACCTCTACGATCTCCCAGCCGGCATGAACGGCTGGGTCAAGGCCGGCTACGAGCTCAGCGACTGAGCCCGCAGCCGAGCTACCTCAGGGGAACAGGGTGTAGTCCAGCTCCTGGGCGAAGATGCTCTCGTAGCCGGCGCTGGCGCTGTCCACGTTGATGCTGACCGAGTCGCCGACCTCGCCCGAGATCGCGCTGCCGTAGGCGTAGCCGACGCCGTCCCCCAGCGAGGTCGCGGAGCTGGTGTTGGCCTCGTAGTAGGCCGCGATGGTGCTGCCGCAGTCGGTGCTGTAGACCATGGCGTAGTGGGTGCCGTCCTCGATCGCGACGTTGGCCGCTCCAGAGCTCACGTAGCCCGCGCTGGTAGGCACGCTCGTCGAGCCGACCCACTCCACCGTCCAGTTCGTCTCGGTCTCGCTGGCCGCGCTCAGCACGTAGAAGCTGGTCGCGCAGGCGCTGGTGGAGGCGTAGGCGTACTGGCTGAAGCTGTGCAGCGTGGCGTCCTCGGTCGCGAGGATGACGTTGCCGTACAGGTAGTTGGAGCTGACGCTCGCGGTGCCTCCCAGCACATCGGATCCTGCAGTGCCGCAGCCGCTGTTGTCGCACTCGAAGCTGACGTCGTCACCCGCTTCGTAGTACGAGGTGTACCAGTACAGATCCCTGGACAGGGTGCTGGTGTTGTCGTCCTCGCCCGCGTTGGTGCCGAAGTCGCAGCCGCTGGCCTCCAGCGTGGACACGCTGTCGCTGCTGAAGATGGCCTCGCCCTGGGTGGCGCTGTTGTTCGTGAAGCTGGAGTCCAGGCACGACAGGTGCGAGGCGTATACGTAGAAGGCCCCGCCCGTGGCGGTGGCGCTGTTGCCGTCCACGACGGTGTTGTCGAGGGTCACGTCGCTGCCGCCGACGTAGCCGTAGTCGTAGATGGCGCCGGCGTACTGCGAGGCGTTGGCGGACAGCAGGCTGTCGGTGAACTCCACCGTCGAGTCCGTGATGAAGGCGGCCGCAGCGTGGGTAGCCGTCCCGAGCTCCAGCGTGGTGTTGTCGAAGCTGGCGTCGCAGTTCTCGATGGACACGTTGCCGCCCAGGTCGCCCGCGTTGTCGGTCAGCACGCTGTCCTGGACCCAAAGGTAGCCGGAGCCGTCGCCGTAGCAGGCGATGCCGCCGCCGCCGGCCCAGTTGTTGTTCAGGAACAGGCGGTCGGAGTTAGCGCCGTTCTGCAAGGTCAAGCCGCTGACCACCACGTCGTGACCGGCCCCGTCGGTGAGGTCGATGATGGGCGCGTAGGCGTCGCCGTCGAGCGTCGTGACCTCGGCACCCCCCACAGACTCGATGTCGACGTCGGCGTTGACGTCCAGGTTCACGTAGTACAGGCCGTCACAGAAGCTCAGCGTGCCGTTCGAGGTCAGCGCCACCTGCGCCGGGGCCCCAGCGCTGCCCGTCACGTTCGCGGTGTAGTCGGTCACGGTGCCGCTGCTGTCCGTCCAGGTGGCTGTGCCCTCCTCGCTCGTGGAGGCGTCGCAGTCGTCGTTGAGGCCGTTGCAGATCTCGGCGGCGCCAGGGTGTACGGCGCCGTCGCTGTCCGCGCAGTCGCCTCCCGTCGCGCTGGCGCCGGCGGGGAGCGCGCAGGCGCCCACCTCGGCGAAGCCGTAGCCGTCGCCGTCGCCGTCCGTGTAGAAGGTGCCCCAGGTGCTGGTGTCCAGGCTGTCATCGTCGTCGTCGACCAGGCCGTCGCAGTCCTCGTCGGCGCCGCCGCAGACCTCCACGGCCCCCGGGTTGGTGCCGCCGTCCGCGTCATCGCAGTCCGTGCCGTCTTCGACGTGGCCGCTGGGGGCCTCGCAGTCCTCGACGCTGACGGCCGGGTCGCCGAAGCCGTCCCCGTCGGCGTCGGCGAAGAACTGGACCAGCAGGTCCTCGTCCACGTCCCCGTCGCAGTCATCGTCGACGCCGTTGCAGATCTCGTCCTCGGGGACGCAGCTCTCGCTGTCCCCGCTGTCGTCGGGGTTGCCCTTGGTGCAGGCGAAGAAGGCGAGGGTCAAGAGCATGGAGGTCTCCGGTGTGGTGACCTCGTTCTACCGGGCCAAATCCGACACGTGACCCGTCGCCGATCTCTCATCCCGGGCTATGCGGAGGTCCCCAGGAGACTTCGACATGAGCATGTACAACGCCACGGTCCCCCAGCTGAGCCAGATGCTGGACAACCTGACGGGCTGGATGGACGAGGCCCAGGCCTACGCCGAGGAGCGCGGCTTCGAGGTCGCCGTCCTGCTGGACCAGCGCCTGCACCCGGACATGTTCAGCCTGCGCCGCCAGATCCAGTCCAGCTGCGACAACGTCAAGCTGGCCTGCGCGCGGCTGGGCGGGGTCGAGGCGCCCAGGCACGAGGACGGTGAGCAGACCTGGGACGAGCTGAAGGCCCGGATCGCCGAGGTCGGCGCCTTCGTCCAGGGCCTGGACCCCGAGGGCTTCGAGGGCGCCGCCAAGCGCGAGCTGACCCCAGGCTTCCTGCGCGGCCAGGCGGTCCTGGGCCACCACTACCTGAACCAGTTCGCGCTGCCGAACCTGTACTTCCACCTGTCGATGGTCTACGCCATCCTGCGGGCCAACGGGGTCAAGCTGGGCAAGATGAAGTTCATCGGGAAGATGACCACCTACACGCCCTGAGCGCTGCCCGCCGGCGGGTCAGCCGCTCAGGCGCACCCGGAAGCGCACGCCGTCCGGGCCGCTGTCGACCTGGATCTGGCCGCCGTGGGCCTGGACGATGCGCCAGGCCACGCTCAGGCCAAGCCCCGTTCCCTCGGACCGGTCGGTGACGAAGGGGTCGAAGATCTTCTCGAGCACAGCCGGCGAGATGGGCGGGCCGTCGTTGACCACGCTGAAGCCGTCCGCGTGGGCGTGCAGGACCAGGTGGCCGCCCCGTTCCAGCGCCTGCAGTCCGTTGAGCGCGATGGCCAGCAGCACCTGGACAAGCTGCTCGACGTCCCCCTGGACCACGCCCGCGTCCGGGAGCTCCACGGACAGCTCGGTGTCCTGCTTGCGGGCCTGGGCCGAGAGCAGGTCGGCGCCACGCTGGACCACCTCGGCCAGATCCACGGGACCGGTCTGGGCGGGCTCGCTGCGCGCGAAGTCCAGGAAGCGCTTGAGCACGCTGGACAGGCGGTCGATCTCGCCGATCAACGCCGCGCCGATGGGGTGCTCGGGGGCCTCGGGCGGCACCGCGTCCAGCAGCACCTCGGCCGTGCCTCGCATGGCGTGCAAGGGGTTGCGGATCTCGTGCGCCAGCCCCGCCGTCAGCTGCCCCAGGGACTCCAGCCGAGCGGCGCGGGCCAGCTGGCGCTGCTGGTCCTCTACCTTCCGGGACAGCCGCTCCTGACGCTCCTGCAAGGCCCCCGCGAGGCCGCCCATGAGCAGGTAGAAGCCCATCTCCAGCAGCTTCTCGATGTTGCTGCCCGGATCGCCGTGGCGCATGAAGTGGTGCATGAAGGCGTGCGGCGTGTAGAGCGCCACGACCAGCGCGGCCGCCATCAGGCCGCCCCGCAGCCCCCCCGACATGGCCGCCAGCAGGATCGGCACGTAGAACAGGCGCCGGGCGACGTCGTGGATCCAGTGCATGTCGGGCGGCGAGAGGTAGTGCAGCGAGGCGATGAGCAGGATCGGCAGCCACACCCGCCAGACGGCGGGCGGGACCAGCGGCTGGCGCGGCCCCAGGCTCACTCGGGGCCGTCCAGGCCGTGCTTCTCGATGCGGTAGGCGAGGATGTGGCGCGGCACGCCAAGCTGGCGGGCGGTGCTGCTGACGTTCCAGCTGTTGCGCTGCAGGAAGTGCTGGATGACCTGGGCCTCGATGTCGACCAGGGAGATGCCCTCGGGCAGGCCAGCGACCCAGCTCGCCGAGCCTCCGGGCGGCGGTCGCTCGGGGCGCAGGTCGGAGGCCTCGATGAGGGGGCCGGGGGCCAAGACGGCCAGGCGCTCGCAGAGGTTGCGCAGCTCCCGGACGTTGCCCCGCCAGGACCGGGCGGTCAGCGCCTGCAGCGCCGCCGGAGAGAGCTCCAGCGGGCGGGGGCTGAGCTCCTCCAGGAAGGCGACGGCCAGGGCCTCGACGTCCGCGGGGCGCTCCCGAAGCGGCGCAAGCTCGACCCGCAGAACGTCCAGGCGGTAGAGCAGGTCCTCGCGGAAGGCCCGCTCGGCGACCAGCCGGTCCAGGTCCCGGTGGGTGGCGGCGATGACCCGCACGTCCACGTCGATCGGCAAGTCGCTGCCCACCACGTCGACCTGGTGCTCCTGCAGGACCCGCAGCAGCTTGGCCTGCACCTCAAGCGGGATCTCCCCGACCTCGTCCAGGAACAGCGTGCCGCCGGCCGCGGCCCGGAAGCGCCCCGGACGGGCCCTGGCCGCGCCCGTGAAGGCCCCCTTGCTGTGCCCGAAGAGCTCGGCCTCGAGCAGCGTCGCCGGGATCGCCGCGCAGTTCACCGTGACGAAGGGCCCCTCGCCCCGCGGACTCCGTGCGTGGATGCGGCGGGCGACCAGCTCCTTGCCCGTGCCGCTCTCGCCGACGATCAGCACCGAGGCCTCGGCCTGGGCCACCCGGTCGCAGAGCGCCAGGGTCCGCAGCATCCGATCCGAGACCGCGACGATGGGGCGCTCGACCGAGCGCAGGCGGCGGTTGTCACGACGGAGCCGGCTGGTCTCCAGGGCGCGCCGGACCACGAGCTCAAGGCGAGCCCGCGAGAAGGGCTTCTCCACGAAGCTCCAGGCTCCGGCCTGCATGGCGTCCACGGCCTTGTCTACGCTGCCGTAGGCGGTGATCACGATGACCGGGACCGAGGGCGCCCGCCGGCCGATCTCGGCGACGACCTGCAGCCCGTCCACGCCCGGCATGCTCAAGTCCGTGACGACCAGGTCGTGGACCTCGGGGTCGAAGACCTCGAGCGCCCGGGCGCCGTCCTCGGCCACGTCGACGGCGAAGCCCGCCTGCTGCAGGTTGAAGCCCGCGACGCGGCGGATGGTGGGATCATCGTCGACGAAGAGGGTGGCCATCAGTCGGGATCGACGGAGGGGGCGATCAGCGGGAGCCAAGGCATGATCCGTCCACTACCACGGAGCGCACGATGTGGACCCTTCTGCTGTTCGGCTGTCCCGGGCCCTCCGACTCTGCGTCAGACTCGCCATCGCCAGACTCCGCGCTGAGCTGCGAGGTCGAGGCCCCCGACGCGGGCGTGCTGGACATCGAGGGGGTCGCCGCCTGCGGTCAGCCCATCTTCGAGGCCTACTGCGGGGGCTGCCACGGCGACGACGGGCGCGGTACCACCGGCGCCGAGTCGGGCCCGGACCTGAGCGGGCACGTGCCGGCGCACACGGACGAGGAGCTGGCCTACGTGCTGCTGGCGGGCCAGGGCGACATGCCCGCCTCGGGCCTGAGCAACGACCGCAACGCCCACGTGCTGGCCTGGCTGCGCGCGACCTTCGGCGACTACGACGGCCAGGGTCACTGAGGCCCTCCGTCAGCCGGGCGGCGGCCCTTCACCGGAAGACCCATCCAGCAGCCCTCGCACGATGCCGTGGAAGCGACCCTCGACCCGGAGCTCCGTCAGCACGGCGTAGAGACCCCACTGCAAGCGGTTGAAGAGCAGGAAGTCGCCCGGGACGCCGGCCTGCCTCAGGTCCGGGTTCTTCAGCACGCAAGCCGCGATCTCCCGCGCGAACGAGGGCTCGAAGCGAAAGACCCTGTCCTCGACCCAAGGCCGCTGCACGATGCGCTCGACCCGCATCCACTCGCTGGCGGACATCTCGACACCCGGCGGCAGGTAGCCGAGCGCGCGCAGAGCTCCCATCAGCGCGTCCTCGTCCTCGTCGATCACGGCCGCGAGGAAGTCCCGGAAGCCGACCCGATCCGCAGGACCGATTTGCTTCACGCAGCCGAAGTCGAGGAAGGTCACCTGACCCTCCGGCCCAAACAAGTAGTTGCCCGGGTGCGGGTCGCCGTTGAACAGCCCGTGTCGGATCAGCGAGGCGAGCATGAACTCGAGCATGGCGTGACCGGCCCGCGTCTTGTCCGCCTCGGAGGCACGCTCCTTGAACGTCGCGAAGCGGTCTCGGTCGCTGTAGACCGAGGTCAGGACGCGCCCTGTGCTCAGCTCCGGCAGCACCTCGGGCACCGAGATGAACGGATGGTCCAGCCAGATGGCTCGAAACCGGGTCTGATGCGCCGCCTCCTGCCGATAATCACACTCGCCGAGCATCACGCCGAGGAGCTCCCCGCAAAGCTCGCGGGGATCGGCCTGCGGGAAGGCCATCGCGCCCAGCCGCAGCAGCGGCTCGGCGTTGGCGAGGTCGGCTCGGATCGATGCCTCGACACCCGGGTACTGGACCTTGACCACCACCTCTCGGCCGTCCGCTGTCCTGGCACGGTGCACCTGGCCGATGCTGGCTGCGGCCAGGGGCTCGGAGGAGAAGAGCTCGAAGATCTTGGACGGCGGAGCCCCCAGCTCTTCGACCACCACGGCCTCGAGCTGATCGAGGGGCATCGCCGGGGCCTGAGCCTGCAGCCCAGACAGCACCCGCCGCGTCGAGGCCGGCAGATCCTGGTGGACGTAGGAAAGCAGCTGCCCCAACTTCTGAGGGGCCCCGCGCATCTCACCCAGCGTCCGCAGCAGGTCCTCGGCCACCAGGAGCTCGCGCTCGGCCGTGCTCCTCAGAGCCAGGCGACCCCCTACCCGCGCAGCCAGCCGCCCGAGCCTCAGGGCCCGCCGGAGCCTGGATTGGCCGGAGTCGCTCGGCATACCAGGACCCTACAGGAGGACCGACTCAGAACGCGGACTTCTCGCCGTTCCAGTGCCGCACCAGGCGCCCGTCCGGCACGCCGATCACCAGCTCCTTCACCTTGGCGCGGTCGTAGGGCTTGGGCAGGTAGATCGCGTCCTGGCGCCAGCCGACACCGTTTCCCCACTCCACGCCGTGGCCGTACTCCTTCTCGCTGGTCTGCAGGACCTCGAGCACCTCGGCGCCGTCCGGGCTGACCCGGAACAGCGAGTGCCGCTCGTAGTCGGGCAGCCAGAGGTAGCCGCAAGCGTCCATCTGCAGCCCGTCCTTCCAGTACCCGGGCACGGTGGCGAAGACCGTCGGCTCGCCCACCGGATCCATGTGCTCGTCCAGATCCAGGACCTCGACGGAGAGGTCGTAGACCTTGGAGATGTACATCTTCGTCGTGTCCTCGTTGAAGGTCACGTCGCGGTACAGCCAGCTGTCGTTGGTGGGGTGCCGGAGCAGGCGCTCGGACTCGAGGGTGTCGAGGTCCAGCCGCCAGACGTCGCCGTCGACGACGTAGAGCCGACCGTCGGGGCCGAAGGTCAGACCGTAGCCGTAGTAGAGCCCGCTCATCACGGTCTCCCAGCCTCCCTCGGGGGTGATCCGGATGACCTCGCCGTGCTCGAGGCGGATCGTGTACAGGTCCCCATTGGGGTGCTGCACGAACTGCTCGAGGTAGGTCATGCCCGGGATCCAGGGCTCGTACTCGCCCTCGTAGGGGCTCTTGGCGATGCTGCTGCGGCCATCCCAGCCGACCAGCGAGCCGTCCTTCAGGAAGACCATGCCGTGGTAGGCGCGGGCGTCGTCGAAGGTGACCGGCTCGTCGTAGCTGTCGGGCACCGCGGCGCAGTCGTAGTCTACGTCCGGCCAGGGCAGCGGGTCACCGTCCCAGGGCGGATCCGTGTCCTGGCTGTCCACAGGGGGCTTGCTGTCGTCGGCGCCCGGCTCTGAGTCGACGGGCGGGCTGGTGTCCGGAGGGACACCCACGGTCGGCACGAGGCAGGCCAGCAGGCAGTGCAGCAGCATCGCGACAGCGTAGCCGACCTGATAGGACCTCGGCGTGTCCAATCTCGCCCCCGTCTTGTGTGTGTTCGGTACCGGAAGCGACGTCGGCAAGAGCTGGCTGACCGCCGGTCTGTGTCGCATCTTCCACCAGGACGGCGTGGACGTCGCGCCCTACAAAGCACAGAACATGAGCAACAACGCCGGGGTCACGCTCGAGGGCCTGGAGATGGGCCGCGCACAGATCGTGCAGGCGCAGGCCTGCGGGCTGCAGGCCCACGTAGACATGAACCCCCTGCTGCTCAAGCCCAACACGGACAAGGGCGCCCAGGTGGTGGCGCTGGGCCGGGTGCTGGGCACGATGCAGGCCCGTGACTACTTCTCCGGCGGCATGGACGCGCGACGAGGGATGGTGCTCGCGGCGCTGGACCGACTGCGCATGAAGCACGAACTCATCGTCGCCGAGGGCGCCGGCAGCTGCGCCGAGGTGAACCTGCGGGACCGGGATCTCGTGAACTTCCCGGTCGCCCACCACGCCAACGCAACGGTGCTGCTGGTCGCGGACATCCACCGGGGTGGGGTCTTCGCGCAGCTGGCGGGCTCGCTGGAGATCATGCCGCCCTCGGACAGGGCCCTGGTCAAGGGTCTCATCGTGAACCGCTTCCGAGGCGACATCTCGCTGTTCGAGGACGGCGTCGCCTGGCTCGAGCAGCGCACGGGGCTGCCGGTGCTGGGCGTGGTGCCCTGGAACCGTCAAGCCCGCCTGGAGGACGAAGACGGACTGCCCACGGACGCTCTGCTGGACCCGCCGCAGCCCACGGGCGAAGGCTTCCACGTCGGCGTGCTGCGCCTGCCGCACATCTCGAACTTCACCGACTTCGACGCGCTCACCCGCCACGGCGCGCAGGTGCACTACCTGGCTCGTCCCCGGGATCTGTCCCGCTACGACCTGCTCATCCTGCCAGGCACCAAGAACACCCGCGGCGACCTGCGCTGGCTGCGCGCGCAGGGCTGGGAGGCGCGGATCCAGGCCTACGAAGGTCACATCCTGGGCCTGTGCGGAGGCTACCAGATGCTCGGCGAGGCCATCGAGGATCCCCTGGGCGTGGAGGGGGATCCGGGCATCACGGCAGGCCTGGGCCTGCTCCCCGTACACACGACGATGGCCGGCGAGAAGACCACCCGGCGCGCCGCGGGCTGGCTCGGCGCCGTCCCGGTTCAGGGCTACGAGATCCACGTCGGACGGACCCGGGTGCAGGGCCCCTCGCTGCTCGAGCTCGACTCCGGCCCGGAGGGGTGCCGCCAGGGCCGCGTCCTGGGCAGCTACCTGCACGGGCTGCTGGACGGATCAGCGCCCATCCGAGAGCTGCTGGGCCCGATGCGGCCCGAGCTCTCGTGGCCGGAGCTCGGCTCGCACGAGGCCTGGCGCCAGGCCCAGCTCGATCTGGTGGGCGCGCACCTCCGTGAGAACCTCGACCTGGCCCGGCTCGAGGGCTGGTGGGTCCCGAAACACGGCTGACAGCGGCTTGACATCTGGTAGAAACCCGACACGAAGCCGATGTCTGACGAACCCACCCAAGAAGAGCTGCTCCCCACCGAGCGCTCGGTCGGAACCACCCCAGAGGGACAGGCCGCCAACGCCTTCCTGCTGGCCCTGTCTCGCGCGGCCCGCAGCTTCCTGCTCTACGACCCGACAAACGAAGCGATCCGGACGTTCCTGGCCGAGCTTCGCGACAAGGCCAAGGCCTTCGTAGACGCCTACGGTCGCCTGGATCTCGAGGTGCGGCCCTTCGAGCTGGTCCTCCGCGACGAGGTCGTCTACATCGAGCGTGAGCGCGAGCGCAGCCTGGCCTTTCGCATGTTCCGCGACGGAGTCCGGCGGCTGACCCTGGAGCAAGGCGTGACCTGGGAGCAGCTGCTGCGGCTGCTCGAGGTGCTGAGCATCCGCTACTCGGGCGTGCGCCAGCAGGAAGACGACATCGTCACGCTGCTCTGGAAGGCCGGCTTCCAGCACATCCAGATCGAAGCCGTCGAGGGCGTGCTGCCGGACGAGGACGAAGACCTGGGCGTCGAGGCGGGAGCGCGCGCCGGAGCCGGCTCGGGCGGCGGTGGTGGAGACGCCGGCGGGACC
>CALGIB010000520.1 GCA_937915955.1 uncultured Pseudomonadota bacterium | reverse complement strand
CTGCAGGCCCGCGCGGACCGCGACTGGGCGGCCGCCGACGGCATCCGCGACGAGCTGCTCGAGCACGGCGTCATCATCATGGACGCGGCGGACGGCACGACCTGGCGGATGGGCGCGGACTGAGGCCGCGTTAGGCTCGGCCCGCCGAGAGGGCCTCCGCGTGCAGACCATCGAAGACGTCCTGGTCGAGCTCGACCGCATCATCGACATCGAGCAGCAGCGCTGCAGCTTCCGGGGCTACTTCGCCGCGCTGTACCGTGCGACCACCGAGCGGGTCCGTCAAGGCGTGGTCGCAGGGGCCTTCACGGACGGTCCGCGCATGGTCCGCATGGACCTGCGCTTCGCGGAGTTCTACATCGACGCCTGGCGGCTGCACGAGGCCCGACAGGCCCTGGGCTCGGACGCCAAGCCCAGCAAGCCCTGGCGCCTGGCCTTCGGCAGCGCCCGGCTCGAGGACCCGCTGATCGTGCAGCACCTGCTCCTGGGCATGAACGCGCACATCAACCTGGATCTGCCACAGGCCGCCGTCGCCGCAGCCGGCCAGGACCTGTCGGACTTCAAGGCCGACTTCATGCAGATCAACGCCATCATCCAGGGCCTGCTCGGCCAGGTCCAGGACGTCCTGGACCTGCACTCTCCGTACATGCGGAGGCTGGACTGGTGGGGCGGCGACAAGGACGAGGCCTTCTTCTCCTGGTCCGTGAACCGGGCCCGCGACGCCGCCTGGGCCAACACCCGCCTGCTTCACCGCGTCCCCGCCCCCTTGGAGGGCCTGGTGTTGCGCGAGATGGAGCTGTCCGCGGCCGCCTTCGCTCGCCTCATCCGGGCCACCCCCGTGCCCGAGTCGATCCGCGTGTCCGAGTCCGACTGGAGGCGTCCGAGCAAGGTGGCCGAGGTCATCGCGGACCTGCGCGCGATCACCTGAAGCCCGCAGCGCCGCCCCCGGAGAGCCCTACTTCACGAGGATGAGGTTGCAGGCCGTCTCGACCTGCTCCTTCTTGCCCTCGCAGGTGGTGAAGCGGACGATCTCGGCGATGTGGGCCTTGGAGTCGTCGAAGGTCTGGCTGAAGCCCCAGCGGACCTCCTTGGCCTTCCCGAACTCGACGACGGGCGCCTCGTTGCCCTTGGACACCGGCTTCCAGTCCACGTACAGGTCGTAGCTGTAGGCGCAGCCGTCCTTGGCCTCGCGGCCGTCGGTCCCGATGTAGTGGTAGTTGACCGTCTCGCCCGGCGCGAAGCTGCAGCCGGCGTTGGGCAGGCAGGGCTGGACCTCGTCCTCCTTCTCCGGGAACTTGTCCGACTTCATCGCGATGAGGTCGGCCGAGTCCGTGCAGATCTCCCACATGAAGTCCTCCTCGGTCTGCACGAACTGGTCGGTGCCGACGGGGTTGGAGTCCTCCTTCATCTGGGCGTCGAAGATGGTCATGTAGTTGTCGGTCACGCGCAGGTGGCAGCGCTTGTCGTCGACCTTCACGTACATGCGTCCCTGCAGCTTGTTGCCCAGGTTGTTGTTGTTGAAGACGAACTGCTTCCACTGGTCGCCGTCCTTGAACTTGGCGACGGTCTCGTTGGCCTCGGTGATGCCCTTGTCGATGCCCGCGTCGTCCGCGAAGTCGCCGGCCAGCTTCTTGAGCGCGGCCGCGTCGCAGGTGCCGCCGCCCGTGATCAGCGCCTGGCACCAGTCCTTGTACTTGGGCGGCTCGAAGCACTGCCACTCGCCCAACTTCTCGTTGAGCTTGCAGTCGTAGGTGTAGACGTCCGAGTAGCTGCCGACCGTGTACTTGGCCTTGAGCTGTCCGCCCTCCTCGAAGAAGGTGGCGCGGGTCTGGATGTCCTCTTCCCGGGCGCCGCTGCCGTCGGCCGCCAGCTTGTTGTAGACCCAGGACGTCCCGGCCAGGGTGCTGTTGGACACCTTGCAGGCGCCGGCCTTGTCGTCGCCCCCGACGTTGAGGCGGTTGCTGCTCTTCTCTTCGCAGGCGACGAGACCAAGCAGGATTCCAGCGGCCGCGGCCAGCTTCAGCGGGTGGCTCATGAGCAAGCTCCTCTCTTCATGGGGACGGGCCCGGAGGGCCAGCGAGGCGGCGAGACTATCACGCAGTCGGGGTTAGGAGGGCCGCCCAGGACAGGCCCTCCCCTGCCCGCTTTCCCGAGGTCCCGCCATGCGCCCCGACGGCCGCAAGCCCCGCCAGCTCCGCCCCCTCCGCTTCCAGCTCAACACCTCGCTGCACGCCGAGGGCTCCTGCATCGTCGAGCTCGGCCACACGCGGATCTTCTGCACCGCCAGCGTCGAGCACCAGCTGCCGCGGTGGAGGCGGGACTCGGGCCTGGGCTGGGTCACCGCCGAGTACCGGATGCTGCCGAGGGCCACCGATACGCGGAACCGCCGCGAGGGGGACCGCATCAAGGGCCGCACCGCGGAGATCCAGCGCCTGATCGGCCGCAGCCTCCGCGCCGCCGTGGACTTCGAGTGCCTGGGCCAGCACGTCATCACCGTGGACTGCGACGTGCTCCAGGCCGACGGCGGCACCCGCACCGCCGCCATCACCGGGGGCTTCGTGGCCATGGTCCTGGCGATGCGAGGCCTGGTCGAGTCCGGTCGCATCGCGGTGCTGCCCATCAAGCACAGCGTGGCCGCCGTCAGCGTGGGCATGCTGGGGGACCAGGTGCTGCTGGACCTGCCGTATGTCGAGGACAGCAAGGCCGAGGTCGACATGAACGTCGTGATGACCGGCACCGGCAAGATCATCGAGGTCCAGGGCACCGCCGAGGGCGAGCCCTTCTCGCTGCAGGACCTGGACGTCCTGCTCGAGTACGCCAGCGCCGGCATCTCCGAGATGATCGACGCCCAGCACGCCGCGCTGGGCCTGCCCGAGCTGCCCCGATGAGCCCCTCCCGCCTCGTCCTGGCCAGCAACAACGCCCACAAGCTCGAGGAGATCGGCCGCATGCTGGCGTCCTCGGGCGTCGAGCTGCTGCCGCTGTCCGCCTTCCCCGAGCTGCCCGAGCCGCCCGAGACCGCGCCTGACTTCGAGGGCAACGCCCTGCAGAAGGCCCGCTTCGTCTTCGAGCGCACCGGCCTGCCAGCCCTGGCCGACGACTCGGGCCTGGAGGTCGACGCCCTGGGTGGGGCCCCCGGCGTGTACTCCAAGCGCTGGACGCCCGAGGTCAGCGCCGAGGCGAACAACGCGAAGCTGAGGCGCGAGATGAGCGGCGTCCACGAGCGCTCCGCCCGCTTCGTCTGCGCGCTGGCGCTGGTGTCCGAGCGCGGCGAGCGCGCCTGGCGCGGCACGGTCGAGGGACAGATCGCCCAGGAGCAGCGGGGCGAGCAGGGCTTCGGCTACGACCCGATGTTCCTGCCTGAGCGAGCCCCCGGCAAGACGATGGCCCAGCTCTCGCCCGCCGAGAAGGACGCCATCAGCCACCGCGGGCAGGCGCTGGAGACCCTCCCGGCGGCGATCGAAGCCCTGCTGTGATCGGCCTGTTGGCCTGGCTGGCCTGCCAGAGCCCCTCCGAGCGAGCCTGGGATCACCTCGCCGAGGGCGACTTCGACGGGGCTCTGGCGGACGCGCGCCAGGTCCAGGGCCCGCCGGCCCCCGAGCTCCTGCGCGCCCTGGCCACCTGGACCTTGCAGAACGCGAGCACCGGCCTCGACCTGGCGACGGGCGGCACCGGCGAGCTGGTGCCTACGCTCGAGGCCCTGCTCGCGGTCGAGCACCCGCTCCGTGAGCCGACGCTGCTGCGGGTCTTCGACGAGCTGGACGCCCAGGTCGCGGACGCCGAGCGCGGCGAGAGGCCAGCGCGAGAGGCCGCTCGCAGCCTGCGGAGCGAGGTCCTGGCCCGGGTCTGGCGAGACGGACCCCGGGACCTGCGGCCCACCCTCGAGGCCCGCTACGGTACCCCGCCGCCCTCGAACGAGCCGGACCCGGACCCCGACCCGCGGCAACGCCTGGCCCTGCGGCTGGCTCGCACCCCCGACCCCAGCGCTCAGGCCACCCTGGTCGAGCTCCGAGCGGACCCGGCGACCCGCAGCCTGGCCTGGATCGGGCTGGTCCGGCTCGGCGAGGCCCAGGGTCTGGGGCAGGCCTACCTGGACCAGCCCAGCCTGCCGCTGGCGGTCCTGGTGCTCGAGGGTCACTGATAAGCTCGCGGACCGTCCCCTCCGGAGCCGCGATGAAGCTGTACACCAAGATCCTGATCGGCATGCTCATCGGCGTGCTGGCCGGCTTCCTCGTCGGGCCGAACAGCTCGCTGATGCCCCAGGACGGCGTGCGGCTGAGCGGCTCGGCGGTCGTGCACAGCCAGGCCGACGGAGCCAGCGCGGCGGTGCCCCTGGCCACAGGCCTGAAGGCGGCGAAGATCGAGAGCCGACAGGGCGAGTGGGCTCAAGTCACCTGGGAGCTGAGCGCTCCAGAGCTGCTGAAGCTCAAGAAGGCCGGCGTCGAGGGCTCGAGCAGGGCCTCGCCCGGCCAGACGCTGAGCGGCTGGGTGGTGCTCGAGGAGCCCCACGTCACGACCTACGCCACGATCGGACAGAGCCTGATCGACTGGACGGAGTGGATCGGCCGGCTCTTCCTCGCGCTCATCAAGATGGTCGTCGTGCCGCTGGTGTTCTGCTCGCTCGTGGTGGGCGTGGCCAGCCTGGGCGACTTCCGCAAGCTGGGCCGCCTGGGTGGCCGCACCATCGGCTTCTTCACGCTGACCACGGTGGTCGCGCTGGTCATCGGCGTGGGCCTGGCCAACCTCATCCAGCCCGGCAAGTGGATGAGCGACGCGGACCGAGGTCGACTGCTGGCCAGCTACGAGAGCGCGGCGGGGAGCACCGTCGACAGCGCCGCCGACGCCCCCAGCCTGGCCGACCAGGTCATCGGCATCGTCCCGACCAACCCCTTCCACAGCCTGGCTGAGGGGGAGATGCTGCAGATCATCTTCTTCGGCCTGATGCTGGGCATCGCCATCACGCTGATGAACGTCGCCCGCGGCAAGACCGTGGTCGAGTTCCTGGACGGCCTGAACGAGGCCATGGTCATGCTGGTCCACGTGGCCATGAAGCTGGCCCCCTACGGCGTGGCCGCCCTGCTCTTCAAGGTCATCGGCACCACCGGGCTGTCCGTCCTGATGGCGCTGGGGGTCTACGCCCTGGTGGTGCTGCTGGGCTTGTTCCTGCACGGGACCATCACATACGGCGTCGCCATCCGCTTCGGCGCCAAGCTGCCCTATTTCGGCTTCCTCAAGGCCATCCGGCCCGCCATGCTGCTGGCGTTCTCGACCTCGTCGTCCTCGGCCACGCTGCCGGTGACCAAGGAGTGCGTCGAGGACAACCTGGGCGTGAGCAACCAGATCAGCAGCTTCGTGCTGCCCCTGGGCGCCACGGTGAACATGGACGGGACAGCCCTGTACCAGGGCGTCGCGGCCATCTTCATCGCGCAGATCTACGGCATGGACCTGACCCTGGGCGACCAGGTGACCATCGTGACCAGCGCCACCCTGGCCAGCGTCGGGGCCGCCGGCGTGCCGGGCGCGGGCATGATCACCCTGGCGATGGTGCTGACCGCCATCGGCGTGCCCACCGAGGGCCTGGCCCTGGTGCTGGGCGTGGACCGGCTGCTGGACATGTTCCGGACCTCGACCAACGTCGTGGGCGACTCCACCGCGGCCGCGCTGATGGCCCGCCTCGAGGGCGAGGACATCCGCGTGGTCAGCCCCGAGGAGGACGCCGCGGACCCCAAGCACGGGTTCGAGCGCACGATGGAGGAGCCGCACCCGGTGGAGAGCCAGCACGTCGACGAGGACTGAGCCGTGCCAAGGAGCCCCCCGCCGACCCCACGTTGGAGAGGCGTAGACTCCCGAGCCTGATGATTCCAGCCACCCACATCGACCTCTACCAGCTCTCCAGCCTCGTCCCACACTGGGACAAGGGCCTCGCGACCACGCCCGTCGCGATGAGCTTCTTCTCGCGCCGGCTGCCCAGGAGCCCGCACACCGGGGAGCCGGTCCGCGGCTACCTCGTCGCCTGCGGCCTCCGGAGGGCGTTGAGCTGGCTCGAGAGCGCGCGCTTCGACGGCGGCCGCATCGGCACCCTGCTGGCCCACCCTATGCTCGGACCGGCGCTGCGGCGCCGACCGGACCTGGTCGACGCGCTGCTGGACTGGCGCTTCTCGGGCCGCATCCGGGCCCCCCGCGAGGGCACCCCCATCCTGGCCGGCCGAGCGGTGACCCTGGACGGCCGGCCCGTCGACGTCGACAAGGTCCGCCCCTCGGCCCAGTGCCCCTACCTGGTCGTCGAGACCGACCTGCTCACGGCCAAGCTGATCGAGACGCCCATCCTGAGCATCTTCAACCACATGACGATGGTGGCCTCGAAGGCCAGCCGGGTCGTCCGGGCCGCGGGCGACCGCGGCGTGCTCGAGTTCGGCCAGCGCCGCACCCACCCCGAGGCCGCGGTGGACGCCGCCTTCGCCGCCTGGCTCGCCGGCTGCGTGGCCACCAGCAACGTCGAGGCCCACCACCGACACGGCGTGCCCATGGCCGGCACCATGGACCACTTCGCCGTCCAGGCCTGGGAGCAGCCCGACCAGCCCCGCCACGTCACCGAGCGCGCCTTCTTTCGAGCCTTCTACGAGGCCTACCCCGACTCCTCGTGGTTGCTGGTGGACACCTACGACACCTACGGGGCCGAGACCGGGATCCGCTCGGCGGTGGCCGCCACCCAGGGCCGCCTGACCGGCGTCCGCCTGGACAGCAACCTGAGCGTCGAGACCATCCGCGAGGCCAGGCGGATCCTGGACGATCTGGGCGCCACGAGCGCGAAGATCGCGGTGTCCGGGGGCATCGACGAGTACATGGTCGAGGACCTCGCCGCCGCCCCCGTGGACGTCTTCGGCGTCGGCGAGCGCATCGCGACCAGCCCGGACGCGCCCGTGGGCGTCGGAGCCGTCGGAAAGCTGGTCCAGGTCGACGGGCGGCCCACGATGAAGCTCTCCCGGGGCTCGGGCAAGGCCACCCTGCCCGGCCTTGTCCAGGTCTGGCGCCACGAGGGCCGGGACACGGTCGGGCTCGAGGGCGAGGCCATGCCCGGCGCGCCGCTGCTGCAGCCGGTCTGGGACGGCTCGGGGCCGGTCGAGCTGGGGCCGGCCTCCCAGGACCGCGACGCCAGCCTGGCCGCCGTGGCCGCCT
>CALGIB010000519.1 GCA_937915955.1 uncultured Pseudomonadota bacterium | reverse complement strand
GCCGCCCTGAGGCACAGGGCCGCCCGTGGTCGAGGTGCGCCGCGCGGTGACCGTCACCGGGATGCCCCGGGCCTGGCAGTGGGCCAGGATCTCGGCCGCCTGCTCGGCGGTCTCCGGCCGCAGCAGCGCCTCGGCGTGCCCGTGGGTGTTCGAGGCGTCCGAGAGGTAGCCGGCGAGGACGTCGGGGTCGGTGATGGGCGCGAGCATCGGGCTCAGAAGCGCGCGGTGTAGCCCAGCATCGCGCCGTCGGCGTCGACCAGCACGACCACGCCGGTGCCCGCCGCCAGGGCCACGCCGCCCAGGCTGAAGAGCGTGTAGGCCTGGATCTTGGCGGGGCGGACCTCGGACGCGAAGAAGTCCTTGGCGTCGGCCTCGAGCGGCGGATCGATGTAGCCGTCGCCGTTGGTGTCGAAGTCCGTCTCGTACACGGCGTACTGCTTGTTCGCCGCGCTCAGCCGGGCGCCACCGGCGGCCAGGCTTCCGGCGCCGACGACGATCAAGCCGCCGCCCGCGACGAGCTTCGGCAGGTTGGCGTTGCGCTCCTTCTGCCTCTTCTCCGACTCGGTCGGTGGCACCACGATGGCCACCTCGGTCGGAGCGGCGCCGGCCGGCGTGAGGTCCAGCTCGACGCGGGTGGTCCCGCCCGAGCTGACCGTCACCTCGGTCTCGCGATCGGACAGGCCGTCCTTCTTCGCAGAGATCTGGTGCTTGCCCTTGGGGACCTCGGCCAGCGTCGTCGGGCCGACGGCGACCTCGAGGCCGTCGAGGAAGATGGTGGCGTCCACCGGGTTGACCACGACGCTGATCTGCCCGAAGCCGTCCAGGCTGAGCTGGAGGTCGATCTTGTAGGCCCCGCCCATGTCCACGAGCAGCTCCTGCTCGTAGGGCAGGTAGCGATCCGCGGTGGCCTTCAGCAGGTGGCGGCCGCAGCTGATCTCCATCGCGGTGGGCACGCTCACGGGCGCGCCGTCCAGGGTGACGGCCGCCTCGGCGGGGTTGGCCGAGAGCTGCACGAAGCCGCCGAGCGGCTGCAGGTCCATCTCCAGGCGCGCGACCTGATTGGCGCCTACGTCGACCGAGCGGGTGTCCGACAGGCAGTCGCCCTTGACCTGGATCATGTGGTTCCCGGACGGCACCTTCAGCGTGCCGGGGGCCGACACGCCGGTTGGCTGGCCGTCGACGAAGATCTCGCCGACCTGCTTGCCCTGAAGGGTGACGAAGACGTCGCCGGTCTCACCGGCGAAGGCAGGGCTGCTCAGGAGAGCGAGGAGGGCGGTGCTCATCGTTCGGTTTTTCCCACGGGCAGGCGTCAATGACAAGTCGAGGGGGCAACGCTACCCTCCGCGCGTCTAATCCATTCTGCTCGTCGAGGGGGCCTGCCCCTCACGCTCGCCGCACTTCCCGGAGGCTCCCCTGTGTCCATGACCCCTTTTCGCATCCGCGAGCGCCTGAAGAAGCTGCTCGGCCTGGGCCCAACGGGCTCCTCCGAGGGCAGCGCGTCTGCCGCCCCGCCCCGCCCCAAGGTCACCTTGACGGTGGTCGATCAGGCCGGTGAGGAGCAGACCTTCGACGGCAAGGCCGGGGACTCGCCGCTCTTCATCAGCGGCAACATGGCCAAGCCGATCGGCTCCGGCTGCAACGACAGCAGCTGCGCGACGTGTCGGATCGAGGTGCTCGAGGGCGCCGAGAACCTGTCGCCGCAGGACGCGCGCGAGCGGGCCACGCTCGAGGCCAACGAGCACGATCCGGACACCTTCCGACTGGGCTGCCGGACCGAGATCCTGCAGGGCAGCGTAAAGGTCAGGGCGCACGAGTTCCTCGAGATCTGAGCCGCCGGCCCTCAGCCGACCTTGATCTCACCGGGGTCTGCGCCCAGCTGAGCCTGCTCGGCTCGATAGAGCAGGCCGCGGCTGCCCTCGCTGGCGTCCGCGAGGCCGATGCGGAGCTGCGTACCGGCCATCGGCGAGCCAGGGCGGAACCAGGCCTCGAACTCCTCCGTGGCCTGGGCCAGCAGATCGTGGGCCTTGCTGATCCCGCAGCCGGGCATGATGGCGCCGATGCCGTCGCCCCCGACGCGGCCCAGGATGTCGGTGGACCGCAGGTTGCTGCGGAGCACCTCGGCCAGGTGGCGGAGCAGCTCGTCGCCGGCGCCCAGGCCGCCTTGGTTGTTGATGGCCTCCAACCCGTCGACGTCGATGATGGCTCCGGCCAGCTGCTCGCCCTCGCGGCGTGAGCGGGCCAGGCACCAGTCCGCCCGACGCAGGAAGGGGGCCCGGTTCAGCAGGCCCGTGACCGAGTCGAACTCGGCCCGCGCGCGGCGCGAGCGCACGTCCCGCAGGCCGGCCAGCACGCGCCCTCGGAGGCCCGCGGGCGCGATCGGCGTGCGGATGAAGTGGTCCAGGCCCGCCTTCGTCGCGTGGACCGCGAACCCGCCTCGGCTGCAGAGCGCCAGGCTGTCGACGGTGTGCAGGGTCTCGTGGGACTTGAGCGCCTGGAACAGCGTCAGGCCGTAGCCGGCGTGGGCGTCCAGATCGAGCGCCAGCAGCTCACAGCCGTTGCGGTGCAGCGCGGCGAGCACGTCCTCGCGCTGCTTGACCCACGTGACGTCGACGGGGGCCAGATCCACCGCCCGCGCGATGCGGTCGGCCTTGCCGCCCTCGAGCACCAGCAGGCGGTAGGGCACGTCCCCGCCCGACTCACGAGGGGCTCGGATCCGCTCCAGCGAGTCGGCGAGCCGGAGGGGCCAGGGCACAAAGCCCGCGACGCCCTGGTGGATGGCCCGGTTGCGCGCCTCCAGATCGACGTCGGCCCCGGGTTGGTACAGCCACGTCTCGCGGCGCTCGTCCGGGGGCAGGCGGCCCAGCTCGTCGAGGGCCTCGCCCGGCAGGATCAGCGTGCCGGCGTTGTTGGCCTTGGCGGCCTCCTGCAGGGCCGGGCCTCCGGTGACGATCTCGACCAGCTCGGCGCAGTGCTCGGACTGCTCCTCGAGCTCGGCCCGCATCGACTCGGGGGCCAGCACGATGATGGGGCGGAGCGCCCCCGCGACGGGCGCCACGTCCACGCCCAGCAGTCGGTCCAGCGCCCGGCCGACGTTGCCCTCCTGGGCGAGCTCCAGGCAGACGCCGGCGAGCTCCTCGAGCTCCTCGCACGCGAAGATGGCGGCGGTCTTGGCCAGGCGGCCGAAGGTGGCGGTGATCAGCGCGGCCAGCTCCGGCTCGTCGGCCCAGCGGGCGCCCAGGTCGCGGATCTCGTCGACCTGCGAGCGCACGTATTCGGCCTCGACGGGCGGCAGCTCGGCCAGGTGTTCGCGCCAGCGGGACATCGGTCTCCTCGGTGCCGGCAGAATACACTCGCCGCTGACCTGGAGCCGCGCAGTGAACGAGTCGCCCCAGAAGCGCTGGCCGGCCCGGGTAGGGCTCGTCCTCGGGCCGCTGCTCGCGCTCGTCATATGCCTGGGGCCTACCCCGGAGGGCCTCTCCGTCCCAGGCCAGAGAGGGCTGGCGGTGCTCGCGCTCTGCGTGGTGTGGTGGCTGTCCACGCCCGTGGCCCTGCCGGTGACGGCCCTGGTCGGCCTGGCCCTGCTCCCGCTGCTGGGCGTGCTCGAGCCCACGGCCGCCTTCTCGCTGTTCGGAAACCAGGCCGTCTTCTTCGTCGTCGGCGTCTTCCTGCTCGCCTCGGCGATGCTGCGCTCGGGGCTGTCGCGCCGCGCGGCTCTCTGGGGGCTTCGGCGCATGGCGGGCAGCGAGGACAGCCTGGCCGCCTCGGTCCTGGGCCTGTCGTGTCTCCTCTGTGGGGTGGTCGTCAGCCACGCGGTGGCGGCCTTGATGCTGCCCATCGTGCTGGGGCTGATCCAGGCGATGGACCTCGGGCCGCGCAGCCGCCTGGCCCGCCGCCTGCTCCTGTCCATGGCCTGGGGGACCATCCTGGGCTCGAACCTGACCCTGTTCGCCTCGGCTCGGGCCTCGCTGGCGCTGTCCACCTACGCCGCCTGGGCGACCGAGAGCTCGGCCCCCGAGGGCGCCGCGATCGGCTTCCTCGAGTTCTCGTCGGCCACGGCTCTGGTGGTCCTCTTGTTGCTGCCCGTCGCCTTCCTGTGGCTTCGCCTGGTCTTCCCGCCCCAGGGGCGCTCGCTGGCCCCCGCGGTGGCGCGCCTCGAGGAGCAGGCGGGCACGCTGGGGCCCCTGTCTCGACCCGAGCTCAAGACCCTGCTCGTGCTGGCGGGCATGGTGGTCTCCCTCATCGTCTGGGGGCCGACCTACGGGCTGGGCACGGTCGCCCTGTTCGGTTCGGCCGCGCTCTTCGTGCTGGGCGTGCTGTCCTGGACCGACGCCGAGCGGTCCGTGGACTTGGGAATCATCCTGCTCTATGGCGGCGCCATCGCCATCGG
>CALGIB010000518.1 GCA_937915955.1 uncultured Pseudomonadota bacterium | reverse complement strand
GGCGGTGCCCAGCAGCTACCGCTACCCCAGCAGCAGCGGCGCGCTGTACCGCTTCGTCAGGCCCCAGCACGTCGTCGAGATCAAGGTCAGCGACCTGCAGACCGAGGACAGCAACGGCAAGCCCATCCAGCGCTACGTGCTGGACTTCCAGCAGGACGCGGGCTGGAGCCCCCTGGGCCCCATGGGCGGCGTGTCCATCCTGCACCCCGTCTTCGTGCGTCGGCGCGAGGACAAGACCGTGGACAGCGCGGACGTCCGAGCCGGCCAGGTGCTGGAGCGGGTCGAGGTCGTGGACCTGGACCAGCGGGCCGAGGTCGTCGCGCTGCCGGCCAGCCACCTGGAGCGCCGCGAGGTCTGGACCAAGACGACCAAGGGCTTGATCTCGGTGAGGAAGCTCCTGATCTGGCGGACCAACAAGGAGCACAAGGACCCGGGCTTCCCGGCCTTCGTCGTGCACTGGACCGACTACAGCCCCGGGCGCAAGGACCCGCTCAAGCGCGAGGTCAAGCTCGCGCCCACCCTCGAGGTGGCCAACCAGCTCGCCGAGGCGATGATCGACAAGGGGGTGAAGCGTGGCTGGAACCCCGCATGAGGCCGTCGAGGCGCTCGTAGAGCGCCTCGAGCAGCTCAACGCCGCCTACCGATCCGGCGCCCCCGAGGTGAGCGACGCGGACTACGATGACCTGGTCGAGCAGCTGCGGGCCCTCGCGCCAGAGCACGCCTGGCTGGCCGCCGTCGAGCCCGAGCCCGACTTCGGAGAGGGCAAGGTCAGGCACCCCTCGCCCATGCTCTCGACCGAAAAGGCCTACACTCTCGAGGCCTTGCAGGCCTGGGTGGACCGCCTCGAGAGGGTCGCCGCGGAGCTGGGCCTCGAGGGCCTGCAGGTCCGGGTCACCCCCAAGCTGGACGGCCTCGCGGGGCGGGACGACGGCGCGGTCTTCTCGACCCGGGGCAACGGTCGGGTAGGCAGCGACATCACGCGCGCCTTCGAGCGCGGCGTCGTGCCCGTCGGAGGCCGCGGCCTGGGCGTGGGCGAGATCGTGATGGTGAAGTCCTGGTTCTACGAGCACCTCGAGGGCGTCTTCGACCACCCCCGGAACACCTGCGTCGGCATCGTGACGGCAGACGTCGTGGGCGGGCCCGCCCAGTCGGCCCTGGACGCGGGCGTGGTGCGCTTCGTGCCCTACTCGACCCTGCCCAGCTGGACCGGCTCCGGCGCGGACCTCGTCGCCCAGGTGACCGAGATCACCCAGGATCTGAAGTCCCGCGTGGACTACCCGTTGGACGGCATGGTGGCCGAGGCCGTGGACGAGCGGCTGCGCGAGCGCATGGGCGCCACGAGCCACCACCATCGCTGGCAGATCGCGATCAAGGAGCGCGGCGAGACCGCCGAGACCCGCGTGCTCGAGATCATCTGGCAGACCGGACGCACCGGCAACGTCACCCCGGTCCTGCTCGTCGAGCCGGTGAAGGTCAGCGGCGCCACCATCGGCCGCGTCACCGCCCACCACGCGGGCATGGTGCGCGACAAGCTGCTCGGTCCGGGCGCCCGCGTCCAGATCATCCGCTCAGGCGAGGTCATCCCCAAGCTGGAGGAGGTCCTACAGACCGCTGAGATCGTTCAGCTTCCATCCGAATGTCCGCGCTGCTCCGCCCCCCTGACCTGGAGGAACGACTTCCTGGTCTGCCCCGACACCCAGGGCTGCCCGGCCCAGGTCGAGACGGGGCTGCGACACTTCTTCAAGACGCTCCGCAGCGCGGACAACTTCGGCCCGAAGACGCTGGAGCGCCTGGTCGCCGCTGGCTTCGACACGCTCGAGCGCATCTACGCCGTCACCGAGGACGAGCTGATCGGCCTGGAGTTCGGGCCCGGGCAGACGAAGAACCTGCTCGAGGCGCTGCAGACCAGCCTGACCCGCACCGTCGAGGACGCGCGCTTCCTGGCCGCCTTCGGCATCCCGGACCTGGGCGTCGGCGACAGCCGCAAGCTGCTGGGCGCCTTCCGGCTGGAGGAGCTGGATCAGGTCACCAGCGAGCAGCTCATCGCCGTCAAGGGCTTCGGCGAGATCACCAGCCTGTCCATCGTCTCGGGGCTGGCTGAGCGCTGGAGCACCCTCCGCCACATGCTGGACCTGGGCTTCTCGCTCGAGCGCACGCCCCTGGCCGAGGAGGCGCCCACCATCGACAGCCCCGTGGCTGGCAAGAAGGTGTTGTTCACCGGCAAGATGGTCCTGGGCACGCGCGAGGCCATGCAGGAGCAGGCCAAGGCCCTGGGGGCCGCGCTGGCCAGCGGGATCAGCAAGCAGCTGGATCTGCTGGTGGTGGGCGAAAAGCCCAGCCCCAAGAAGGTCGACAAGGCCCAGGGCCTGGGCGTGCGGGTGCTGACCGAGGCCCAGTGGATCGAGCTCGTCGCGGTGGGCGAGGAGTAGGTCAGGCCAGATCACCGCGCCCGCCCGGCCCCGGAGCGCGGGTCGAGATAGAGCCCCGCCGTGTTCGACACCCGCCCAGGCTCCCCCTTCCAGCGCGTCTTCTACTGGTTCGCGTGGTCGCTGCTGAGCGTCCCATGGTCGCTCATGTTCCGCTGGAAGTTCGGCTTCGCCGACCTGCCCAAGGACCGACCCTTCCTGCTGCTGAGCAACCACACCAGCCTCTACGACCCCTTCTGGTCCGCCTTCTGGATCGGTCGCAGGGCCACCTTCATGGCCAGCGCGGCCCTGTTTCGAGTGCCCGTCCTGCGCTGGCTGCTGCCCCTCTGCGGCTGCTTCCCCAAGGCCAAGTACGTCAAGGACCGGGACAGCATGGCCTTCCTGGCCGAGCGCTACCAGGCCGGCGACGTGATCATGATCTTCCCCGAGGGCGTGCGCAGCTGGGATGGGCGCCCGGGCAAGGTGGGCGCCGGCATCGGCCGCCTCGTCAAGCGCCTGGACGCCGAGGTGGTCGTCTCCCGCGTCCTCAACGGCCACCTCTACCAGCCTCGCTGGGCGCGCTACCCGCGCTGGCTGCCCGTCCGCATCGAGCACGAGCTCCTGAAGCTCGACACCAGCGCCAGCGCCGAGGAGCTCACCGAGCAGATCGCCGCGGCCCTGCACATCGACCACGCCATCCAGGCGCCGCCCCGCAGCATCGGCTGGCGCATGGCGCACGGCTTCCCGGCCTTCCTCTGGGCCTGCCCGAGCTGCTTCGCCCTCGAGGGCCTGAAGGTGGACCCGAACGACGGCGACTCGGTGACCTGCACCCGCTGCCAGTCCCGCTGGACCCTGGACACGAGCAACCGCATGAACGGGGCCACGCCGATGCTCGTGACCGAGGCCATCGACCGGGTCCGGGCCCACTTCGACAGCCCGCCACGGGCCTCCGCCGACCGCCTCGAGGCCGACAGCGTCGCGCTCGAGTCCGCCTCGGCTCGCTTGCGCCACCTCGTCAGCGGTCAGCCCTCGGCCCACGTCGACGAGGGGCCGGTTCGACTCACCCGCGGGGTCCTGCAGGTCGGCGAGACCCGCTTCGCGCTGGACCAGATCCACGCCGTCAGCGTCGAGGTCGCGAACATGCTGACCTTCCGCGTCGACGAGGCGCTCTACCGCCTCGAGGTGGGCGACGAGAGCACGCTCAAGTGGGCGCACTTCCTGAAGGGCTGGACGGAAGCCTGAGCTCCGCCGAGGTAGGTTCCGGCTGTGCGCCGCACCCTCCTCCGCTGCCTGGCCGAGCTGCCCACGCCCCTCGGCGTGCTGCTCGGGTGGACCGCTCTCTGGTGGCTGGGGCGGGCCTTCGTGCTGGACTTCGATCTCCAGGGCCACGGCTGGCCGGAGTACCTGCACTCGGCCTGGAGCTTCGGCCAGGGTCGCGCGGGCGAGGCCAACGACTTCCGGGGCCACCTTCACCCCGCGCTGGTGGCCTGGCTGGGCGAGCGCCTGCAGGACTACGCCAGCGCCGGACTGCTGGTCGCCTCGGCCAGCGTCGCGGCGATCGTCCTGGGGGCCGGTCTGGCGGGCCGCGCCCTGGGCGGGGC
>CALGIB010000517.1 GCA_937915955.1 uncultured Pseudomonadota bacterium | reverse complement strand
GCCAGAGCGTCAGCGTGAGCAGACCGCGGCCCGGGAAGGCCGTGGTCCACGGCTGCGGCAGGGAGTCCAGGCCAAGGATCAGCGCGATCGCGCCGACCAGCACAGGGAGGGCCGCCCACCAGCGAAGCCGGGTCAGGCCCAGGACCAGGAGGCCGCCGATCAGCGCTCCGGCCGCCGCCGAGTTCCGGACGATGAGCTCGTCGAACACGCTCAGGGCTCCCGGTCGTCGCGGTCCTGGAGTCGGCTGCGCAGCAGCCCGACCCCTTCGAGCTCGACCTCGACCACCTGCCCGTCCACCAAGGGGCCTACGCCGCTCGGTGTCCCCGTGCTGATGACGTCACCCGGCAGCAGGGTCATGACGTGGCTGACGAAGCTGATCAGCGTCGGGACGTCGAAGACCATGTCGCTGGTGCGCCCGTCCTGGCGCAGCTGTCCATCGACCCAGCAGCGCAGCGCGAGATCCGAGGGGTCCAGCTCGGTGGCCAGGGCCGGGCCCAGCGGCAGGAAGCCGTCGAAGCCCTTGGCCCGGGTGAACACCCCGTCGGACTTCTGGAAGTCCCGGCAGGTCAGGTCGTTGGCGGCGGTGTAGCCGAGCACCACCCCGAGAGCGTCCTGCACGGACACGCGGTGGCAGCGGCGCCCGATCACGACGGCCAGCTCGGCCTCGTGGTCCAGCTGGCGGGTCCCAGGCGGGATCTGGACGAGCCCCTCGGGGTCCCCCACCGCCGTGCTGGGCATCAAGAAGATCTTGGGCTCCGCGGGGATGGGCTTGCCCATCTCCAGCGCGTGCTCGCGGTAGTTGCTGCCGATGCCCACGACCTTGGTGGGCTGTACGGGGGCCAGCAGCACCAGGCGGCTCAGCGGCAGCACCTCGCCGGTCTCGACGCGATCGTCGAGCAGGCTGCCGTGGACCACGTGGACCACGTCCCCGTCGAGCCGCCCGCAGACGACGCGCTCGCCGGCGCGAGCCCGGACCCACAGCCGACTCATGGGTCGACCTGGGCCTCGAGCGCCTCGAGCGCCTCGCTGGGGTCGGCCATGAACAGCAGCAGCCCTCGCCACACCCACTTCTGCCAGTGGTAGTCGCTGATCCGGCCCTGGGCGACGGCCAGATGGCAGCGCGGCAGCTCACCGCCGTAGGCCTCGGACAGGGCCTCGAACAGCAGGTCGAACTCCTCCTCGTCGGGGCGATAGCCGACGAAGAAGCAGACCTGGCGCCGGAGCACCGTGCGGATGTCCTTGCTGGAGGCGACCAGGGCTCCGGCGGCGGGCTCCCGACCCGTGATGACCAGGCTCTCGGGCTCGGCGAAGTCGCCCCAGAGCTTGACGATGACCAGCTCCTCGGGGCTGCCGTCCACCAGGGCCTGGCCCGGTCGGAGCACCCGGTAGGCGCGCCCGGCCTCGGCGGCGGCCCGCTCGAGCAGGTCGTCCCAGCAGCTGGTGAAGATGCGATCGAAGCGGCGCACCGCCTGTCGGTGGAAGCTCCCGGGGCTGGCGTCGGGAACGGCCAGGTGCGCCTTCAGCGCGGCCTCGAGGGCGGGACGTCCCAGCCGCTGCTCGTAGGCCACGCAGGCCTCGCGCAGGCTGATCCGACCCTGGAACAGCCGCGCCAGCGCGCGCTGATCGGGGTAGTCGCCGTCGGCGTCCACGACGGCCTCGAGCGAGGCCCGGCGACCCACGAAGAGCGCGCAGCGCCCCTGAGAGGCGGCCTCGACGACCTCGACTGGGACGTTCACTCGCCAGCGACCGCGGAGATCGCGGCCTGCAGCGCGGCCTGGTCCCGGACCACGGCGCCGATCTGGCCCACCGCGAGCGAGGCCACCCGGGCCCCCAGCTCACCGCAGGACCGCGGCTTCCAGCCCCGGACCCAGCCATACAGGTAGCCCGCGGCGTAGGCGTCGCCCGCGCCCGTGGTGTCGAGGCACTCGGTCGGGTGGACGCCGATCTCGTCGCAGACGCCGTCGTGGCAGATCAGCGAGCCCTTGGCGCCCAGCTTCACGATGACCGTCCTGGCGTGGGCGGCCACGGCCGCGAGCGCCTCCTTGGGCGGCAGGCCCGTTAATGCGCTGGCCTCCTCCTCGTTGAGGAAGACGATGTCGGCGTAGTCCCGGACCGCGCGCCACATCTGGTCCC
>CALGIB010000516.1 GCA_937915955.1 uncultured Pseudomonadota bacterium | reverse complement strand
CTGCGCCCTGGCGGCGAGCTGCTGACCGGGGGCATGGGCAGCTACCGGAGCTACCGCTGCTCGGACGGGCGCTGGCTGACCGTGGCGCCGCTGGAGCCCAAGTTCTGGATGAAGCTGTGCAGCCAGCTCGAGGACCCGCCGACAGCGCCGACCGCCGAGCAGCTCGCGCCGCTGTTCGCCCAGAGGCCGCGGGACGCCTGGGTCGAGCAGCTCCAGGACTGCTGCGTGGGGCCGGCGCTGGCGGCCTCCGAGCTGCCCGAGCACCCGCAGCACCGGGCGCGCGGGGCCTTCGAGCAGGTCCTGGGGCTGCCCATGGCCAGGGCTCCGTTTCCCTGGGACAGCTCCACCGACGTGCCGAGGCTTGGCCAGCACACGCTCGAGGTCCTGGGCCCCCTGGGGCGGGACCTGGGGCCGCTGATCCAGGCCGGGGTCGTGGCGGTTTCGGGATAGGCTGGTTCATGGCCCAGCCCCCGCCCTTCATCTATGGCATCGACGAGCTCTTCCTGACGATCCTGCCGGTGCTGATCGTGCTGTACTTCGTCGGGCCCAAGTGGCTGCGTGAGCGGCGAAAGGCCGCCGAGGACGCAGCGACCGATCAGCCGGCGAGCTGAAGCAGCACGCCGATGGCGACGAACAGCGCGGCGTTCAACCCGGCCTGGACGGTGACCTTGTTCGCGCAGGCCTGGTAGGCCGCGGGGTCCGTGATCTGGCCGTCGACGTCCAGCTTGCGGGCGGGGTCCAGGGTCCAGATCTCCAGGTGGAAGCTGCTGGCCCAGAGCAACAGGAACAGCCCGTGGGCGAGCGCGGTGAGCACCTGGGGCTGGGTGTCCAGCGGCCAAACGAAGGCGCCGTGGTCGAGCCAGTAGCCGGCGACGCCGAAGCAGATCAGCGCGCCCATGGACAGCCCCAGGCCCGGTCCCCAGGCCCGCCAGACACGCAGGACGTGCTGTGGCTGGCCGTCCGCCACGCGGGACCGCGCCGCCAGCAGGAACACAAAAGCCAGCAGGGAGCCTCCGTAGAGGGTCGTGGCCAGCCAGAAGGCGATGTTCAGGAGCAGCCGAATGTCCACGTCAGCATCTCGGGTCGGCGCCCAGCATAAGCCGGCCGGGATACCCCGGCAGGTCCATGCGTGACTGGAAGCCCAGGCTCGTCCACGAGCTCGCCGTGTACCTGTTCGTCGCGGTCCTCGGGATCGTGCCCGCCATGAAGGCCGGGCACGTCGTCGGCGACGGCGTCGACATGTACGGCACGGTCTGGTTCTACTGGTGGATCCAGCACTGCCTGGCCACCTGGACCGACCCCAGCTGGACGGACTTCTTCTTCTTCCCGCTGGGCAAGGACATCTTCGCCCACACCGGAAACAACTTCGTCGACGCCGTGCTGGCGGCGCCCTTCATCTGGCTCTTCGGCAGCCCCGGCTACCAGCGGATGTTCGTGGTCGCGGTCCTGCTCGGCAACGCGCTGAGCTTCCGGCACCTGGCCCGTTACCTCTTCCCGAAGCACCCCTGGGCCGTCTCCGCCGCGACCCTGGCCTGGCTGATGAACCCCTACGTGCTCTTCGAGATCACCTGCGGGCGCCTCACCCAGGCCTTCCTTCCCTTCCTGCCGCTGGCGCTGCTGGCCCTGCTGCGCTCGGAGGAGGCGTTCAGCTCGTGGAGGGACTGGCGACACCCAGCCGCGCTCGGCGTGATGGTGGCGCTGCAGGCCTGGACCTACTGGTTCATGGGCTGGTTCATGGCCTTCCTGTTCGCCTTCGTGGCGCTCCACGGACTGTGGAAGAGCCCGCGGCGCCCTCAGCTGCTGCTCCGCTACCTCGTCGCTGGGCTGGTGGCGGCGCTGCTGGTGGCCCCCGCCGCGCTCGCCATGGCCCGACTGGCCTCGGAGGGTGCGGTGCCGGGCCTGGCCGCCGAGACCCCGATCCGCTTCTTCGAGCTGCCGCCCGCGCTGGGCAACAACGTCAGCAGCAACCTGCACGGCTACCTGCTCGCCGAGTTCAAGGGGGCGCCGCAGCTGCTGTCCTGGGCCTGGCTTCCCTGGCTGCTGGCCTTCCTGCTCTTCGCCAAGGACCGCTGGCGGTGGGTGCCCGGGTTCCTCTTCGTCTGGCTGATGAGCGTCGGCCCGGTCTGGGACCTGGGCATGGACGAGGGCGTGGTGCTGCCCTGGTACATGGCCGCCTACCACCTGCTGCCGGCCTTCGAGCGCCTCTGGTTCCCGTATCGGATGCTCTCGGTGCTCTTCCTCGTACTCTGCATCGGCATCGGCGGGCTGGTCGTGCGGCTGCAGGACCTGAAGAAGGGGCGCTGGCCCTGGGCGGTGCCCGCGCTGCTGGCCGTGTTCGCCGTCGGCACGGCCCTGGAGCAGCACCACTACCGGATCTACCCCTTCGTCACCCGAGACCTCAGCCTGCCTCGGGCCTTCGAGATCGTGCGGGAGGAGCAGGGGGGACTGCTCCACCTGCCCTTCGGCATCAGCCAGCCGGCCATCATCTGGCAGACCTTCCACGAGCAGAAGATGTTCGGCGGCATGGGCGAGAACGCCCGCCTGCTCTGGCCCGAGGGCTTCCAGGCCCGCATGCGCAACAGCTTCGTGTCCGCGCTGCTGGAGTGCACCCGCGCTAAGGGCCGCGTCAACAAGTACAGCGAGGGCCAGCGCCGAAGGTTTCAGGACGAGGGCTTCCGCTGGGTCGTCTACCACCGCGACCTGGGCGAGACCGACGTGGTCAACTGGCACCGCGGCAGCATGGACGAGGCCCAGCGGGTCCAAGCCGTGATCGACGTGACGTCGGGCCTGATCGAGCTCCTGGGAGAGCCGGTGCTGGTCGAGGGGCCCTACGTGCTCTGGGATCTCCAGGGCGAGCGCGGTCCGGAGCCGGGCTTCGAGCCCAGCCCCGAGCTGCTTCAGAGCAAGACCTGGCCCGACCACCAGGGCACCGCCTACGAGGCGGCGCTGCGCGATGCGAACCGACTGGACGGAGCGGAACCGTGACCGAGACCTGCAGCAACCCCCTGGACGGCATCAAGGTGCTGGACCTGAGCCGCGTCCTGAGCGGCCCCTACGCGACCATGGCGCTGGCCGACCTGGGGGCCGACGTGGTCAAGGTCGAGCACGCCAAGGGCGACGACACGCGGCTGTTCGGCCCCCCCTTCAGCCAGGGCGTCGCCACCTACTTCGTCTCCGTGAACCGCGGCAAGCGGAGCCTGGTGGCCGACCTGAAGGATCCTGACGACCTGGCCCTGATCCGCTCCCTCGCCTCGGTGGCGGACGTCGTCATCAGCAACTTCCGCCCCGGGGTCATGGGGCGCCTGGGCCTGGGCTACGAGGTCCTGAAGGCGGACAACCCGGGGCTGGTCTTCTGCACCATCTCGGCCTTCGGGCCCGAAAAGCCGGCTCCAGGCTACGATCTCATCATCCAGGGGCTGTCGGGAATCCCCGCGGTGACCGGCTCGGGCGAGGAACCCTTCAAGTGTGGGACGTCGATAGCCGACCTCGTCTCCGGCATGAACGCGACCCAGGGAATCCTCGCTGCGCTCCTCCGCCGGCAGCGCACCGGCGAGGGCGCTCGCGTGGACATCTCGATGCTCGACGGGCAGCTGGCCCTGCTCAGCTACCACGCCTCGGCCTGGCTCAACGCGGGCAAGCCGGCCACCGCGATGGGCAACCGGCACCCCTCGATCCACCCCTACCAGGCCTACCGGGCCAGGGACGGCTGGGTGAACGTGGGCTGCGGCAACAACAACCTCTTCGCCGCGCTCTGCCGGGAGCTCGAGGTGGAGTGGGACCAGGAGCCTCGCTTCGCCGACAACGCCCAGCGCGTGGCCCATCGCGAGGACCTCGACGCCCTGCTCGTGCCCCGCCTGGCGCAGGACAGCGTGGAGGCCTGGGTGCGCCGACTGGGGGCGAGGGGACTGCCCTGCGGCCCCATGTCCACGGTGCCTCAGGCCCTCGAGCGAGCCACGACGATCTCCCACGACGGCCCCGAGGGCCAACCCTGGCAGACTCTCGCCCCAGGCGTCCGCATCTCGGGCGCACAGCAGGCCGCCGCCGGCTCACCACCCCAGCTCGGGGCGCATCGCGCCGAGGTCCTGGAACAGTGGCTGGGCGGCGCCGGTTCGTAGCATTAGGACACCTGATTCCCTTCCTGCAGGAGGAGCCCCTTCATGAGCACCGAGACGGAGACCACGGGTCTCCCCAGCGAGCTGGAACTCCCGGTCCTGGCCATTCGGAACACCGTGATCTTCCCGGTGCTGGCCTTCCCCATCAACGTCGGGCGCGAGAAGTCGCTCAAGGCCATCGAGCAGGCCATGGCGGGCGACAAGCTGCTCGGCATCGTCGCCCAGCAGGACGCCAAGAACGAGGACCCGGACACCGACGAGCTGCACCAGACCGGCACGGTGGTCAAGATCCTCAAGTCCGTGAAGATGCCGGGCAACAAGCTCAACGTGATCATCCAGGGCCTGTCGCGCATCCAGATCGAGAGCTGGAACCAGACCTCGCCCTACCTGGCGGCGAAGGTCTCGGTGCACGAGCAGACCGAGCCCGAGGGCCGTGAGTTCGACAAGCTGCTCAGCCAGCTGCGCGAGCTTGCGCGACGCATCATCGATCTGTCGCCCCACATCCCCTCCGAGGCCAGCTTCCTGGTCCGCTCCATCGACAACCCCGGCATGCTCGCCGACATCGTCGCGACCAACCTGAGCATCGGGGTCGAGGAGAAGCAGGAGCTGCTCGAGACGCTTGACACGCGCGAGCGCATCGAGAAGGTCATCGTGCTCCTGCAGAAGGAGGTCCAGGTCCTGGAGCTGTCCAACAAGATCCAGACCGAGGTCAAG
>CALGIB010000515.1 GCA_937915955.1 uncultured Pseudomonadota bacterium | reverse complement strand
AAGCTCAACGACCTGCTGACGACCAACCCCCACGACATGACCGCGCGACTGGACGTGGGGCGCCTGCTGGTCGAGTCCGGGCGCTGGGCCGAGGCGCGCGAGCAGCTCGAGCCCGTGATCAGCCGGCGCAACAGCTCGGCCGAGGGGTGGTACTTCTGGGGGCGCTCGCTGCTGGGCCTCGGACAGCTGGTCGAGGGCGAGGAGGCCATCCGCAAGGCGCTGGAGCTGCGCCGCGACCTGCTCGTCGGCGAGCCCTGGTACGCGCTGGCCCAACACCACTACGCCCGAGGCGAGCGGGCCCTGGCCCTGCCCTTCTTCGAGGAGCTGGTGATGGCGAACTCCAGCCACTCCGAGGGCTACTACAAGCTGGGCGCCTGCCTGCTCGAGGCCAACCGCGCCGAGGAGGCCAAGCAGGCCTGGCGAGAGGCGATCGAGGCGCACAAGGCGGCCCCTCGCTACAAGCGGCGCGTGAACCGGCCCTGGAAGTGGCGGGCGCAGCTGGCGTTGGCCCGGGCCTGATCAGCGGGCGGCGTAGCCCAGCTGCAGCTCCTCGGCGGCGGCGAAGCTCGCGCTCATCACCCACAGCTGACCGGTGAGCACCTCGAGCCCAGGCGCGTCGTTGGCCTTGCGCACGCGGAGCACGGAGTTCCACCGCTTGCCGCCGGGGCTGCGCGCCGCGTCGGGGTGCAGGAGGTTCATCGTGGTGCGCCGGACGCCCGAACTGCCCTTGTGGATCAGGGTGACGGTGCCGTCGGCGTCGACGGTCTCGACGACGGCGACGTGCGTGATGCCGTCGTTCACCAGGCCGTCGTGGTTGCGGTCGTAGGTGTTCACGAAGAAGGCCAGGTCGCCCGGGAAGGGCCGGCGGTAGACGTGATCGACGTCGAGGGCGTCGGCGAGCTCGGCCAGCCCTCGGGTGCTGCGACCAGCCAGGTCCAGCTGAGCGTCTGCGTAGACGGCGCTGACGTAGCCGGAGCAGTCATTGCGCTGGTCGGGGCAGCCCAGGTCCTGACGACCCAGGTACGCGATGGCGGCGGCCACGATGGCCTGCTGGCGAGCGACCAGAGTCTGCTCGACGAAGTCTGCTCCGGGCTCGGCGACGTCCGCGAGCGCCAGCGCCTCCTCGGGCTCCAACGCGCCGGCGGCCAGCGCAGCGTCCAGCAGCTTCGGGGGGAGACAGGCAGACGTGGTGCAGACCGGCTCAGCCATCCACCCGAACGTGAGCTGCGCGAGGCGCTGCTCGTCCTCGATCCACTCGGCCGGGTCGATGGTGGGAGCGTCGCCCTCGATCAGGGCGAGCTGGTAGACGTAGTCCATGCCGGGCAGCTCGGCCCGGGCCGGCTCGGCCTGCTTGGGCAGGCAGGCCGAGAGCAGGAGCGAGGCGAACATCAGAGGCCAGCGCAGTACTGCGTGGGATCAGGCTTGCCATCGAGCGGGGCCTCGTCACCCATCTGCTTGATGACGACCGTGCCGTCGACGGCGAATGCGCCCTTCATCTCTGCCATGTCGTACTGCGTGCCGTCCTGGAGCTCACCGCTGACCGGAACCTGGGAGTTCTGGACCTCGTCGGCGCTGACGACCCAGCCGGTGCCCTGCCAGGCCGCGGGCTCGATGCTCGCCCAGTCGACGGGGTTGACCGGCATGACGGACTCGCCGTCGGCAGCCCAGTAGATATCGTCCACCAGAAGGCGGACCCCGCTGCCCTCGGGGTTGGTGACCACCAGCGCCGCGTCGGGGTCGTCGAGCAGCGCCTCGAACTCGAGGGGGTCCGCCGTGAGCCAGCGCGCGCCGTTGTTGTACGCGGCCATGTCGCCGTCCTGATCGGCGTCGAAGAAGCGCAGGCTGAACGTGTTCCAGTCCCGAGCGTCGGCGCCGATGACCGCGATGACCTCGTCGTTGTTGCCGTCGGAGGCGACCAATTCGAGCTCACCGGAAGTACGCAGCCAGAGCGCGAAGCCCTCGTTGCCGGACTGGGCGGAGAGGACGGGGATGTCGGCGTCGGGCAGCTGCCCGACCTTGAACTTCACGCCCGCCTGGCCGTAGTTGTTGAACATCGCCTTGGTGGAGAGCTTGCTGCCGCTCTCGAGCACGAAGACCGAGCCGCGGTTGTGGAAGCAGCGGATCTGGTAGTTGCCCTGCTCCCAGACGATCGGCTCCTCGTCGATGGAGCCGTCGAGCATCACGTAGTCCTGGTTGCCCTGGGCGAGCACCTGGTGGATCTGCTGCCCGGCCCACTTCTTGGGCCAGACAATGCGGGTGCTGTGCTTGACCGCGGACTCGCCGTCGTCCTGAACCTGGGTATCGAGGACCAGGTCGGCGGTCTCGCCGTTGGCGAGCAGGGCATCGTAGAATGCGACGTAGACCGACTCGAAGTGCAGGGCGTTGTCGCCGTCGATCTCGTCGATGCCCTCGGCGCTGCGCCACTGGTTGTGGCCCGAGAAGCTGGCGTCGGGATCGGCGTGGATGGTGTTGTCGGTCTTGCAGGCGAGCATGAAAAGCAGGGTCATGCGGTCTCCCTGGTGGTGTCGCGTCTCCTTGGCCTCACATTGAGAACCATGATGGTTATACACTCGATAGCAACCCGGGTCAACCCACGATCCTTGATTGATTCCCAGGTCGGTTCTACACTCGAGACTGACACTCACAGGAGCCGACATGCCCGCACTTCCGGACCACAAGCCGAACCCCGAGTCCCTCGCCGCCTACATCCCCGCACCCACGGTAGCCTGCCTGCTCATGACCTTGCGACCAGGACCCGCCACCGTCGACGAGGCCTGCGACCTGGCCGCGGACCACTTCGAGATCCCGACCTCGTCCGCCTATCGACTGCTCCGCAACCTGAAGAAGGAAGGCCTCATCGCCGATGCGGGACACCGAGACGCGCTCCGGCCCGGTGGCCGCCCCCTCGGCCTGCTCCGGATCACCGAAGGCGGCCTGCTCGCCTTCGACGCCTGGTACCGCAACCTCACCGAGCTCGAGGCGCTGACTTCGAGCTGACCCCTGTGATCTCATGAACAAGATCTCGAACATCTCCGCGCTGACCCGAACCTTCGCTCAGGTCTACGACACCCCCTCCAAGCTCGCGCTGGTGCTCTGCGCGAACCCGGGCCTGGTCGGGCCCGAGGACGTCTGGAGCCGCAGCTTCGAGCAGCTGGCCTGGGCGGTTGCCCGCCGGCAGCGCGAGGAGGGCACGCCGGACCTGTTCGAAGTGATGCTGAGGACCCGCCCCCAGCACATCGAGGTGATCGAGCGGAGCTACCTGGAGCTGCTGCACCGGGAGATGCCCGAGCAGCTGCTCCAGCTCTCGCTGGAGGCCGGCGTGGGTCAGCTGGACCTGGTCCGGCACCTCACGATGCGCCTGATGCCGCGAGACTGGCCCACGCCTCGGCAGGCCTCGGATCGGCACGAACTAGACAGCATCGTGCACCAGCGCCTGCTCCGGGCCGACACAGACCCCCGGCTCCTGCTCCGCGACCTGGGGCAGCACGTCTACGACCAGTACCTGCTCGAGGGCCGAGGCGAGCCCGAGCACGGGCCGCTGATGAACCTGGCCCCCGACCACCTCGACTCCTACCTCTCGGTCAGCGACTACAGCCTGTGGCGCGCCTACGACGGCCGCTCGCTGGCTCGCCGTGAGGCCGTGACGATGACCGGCCGGACGATGAAGTCCGGAGGCACGGTGCACCGCGTACTGCTGATGCCCTCGGACCCGCCAAGGGCAGCACGGGGCGAGTTCCTGTTGGCGGACGAGTTGGCCTCCTCCCTGCTGCTGCCGCTGCTCATGGACCTCGTCTTCAGCGCCTGGGGGCCGGGCGCCTACCGCACCTCGACGATGATGGGCGCGACGTCCAGCCAGCCCTGGGCCGTGATTCGAGGACGCACGGAGGGGCGCTTGCACCAGGTGGTGGCCAAGGTCGGCGCCGACGGCCGCCGCCACATCCTGAGCTCCATGCCCGAGACCGACGAGCAGGCCTTCGAGGACGGCGGCGACCTCGCGCTGGAGTTCCTGGCGGCCTGAAGGGTCCGGGGCTACCGGCAAGGCATGTCCAAGCTGGTCACGGGCTCGATCTGGCTGAGCGGCGCTGTCCTGGCCTGCTGGCTGCTG
>CALGIB010000514.1 GCA_937915955.1 uncultured Pseudomonadota bacterium | reverse complement strand
CCGTCACCCTCCACCGAAATGCGGCAGAAGACCGCAAACCACCCCAGGCTGACCGGCACCCTCCACCGAAATGCGGCAGAAGACCGCAAATCACACCAGGCTGACCGTCACCCTCCACCGAAATGCGGCAGAAGACCGCAAACCACCCCAGGCTGACCGTCACCCTCCACCGAAATGCGGCGTCAGCCCGAGATCTGCGTGCAGCGAAAGTCCAGCTGCACCCGCGTGTCGTCCGAGCGAGGCCCGCTCGGCCCGATGGCCAGCGTCAGCTCGAAGTAGTCCCCCGCGACCACGCTCGGCGCCCGCCGAAGGGGAAAGACCGCCTGCCTCCAGTGGGTCGCCGGCGCCTCGGGCGAGGTGCTCAGCGAGGTCTCTTCGTCCAGCATCAGGTCGAACCAGCCGGCCACCCCGTGCAGAGTCCCGGGCCGCTCGATGGGGAACAGCAGCTTGCGACCGACGGCCACCTGCTCATGGCGGCGCAGGTCCACCTCGGCGAAGACCTGGGGGCTGGCGAGCAGGTCCGAGCTCGCGATCGAGGCCGTGCTCATGCGCCCCAGCAGCTCGTCCCGCGCCGGGCTGAAGTCCAGCCCCTGCACCGGCCGACTCCAGAAGCCCAGCCGCTCGCAGGCCTGGGCGCTGCAGACCGGGGCCAGCCAGGCCCGCAGCCCCTGCGGGACCATGCGACCGCCCGGCTTGAGCAGCCGCTGGCGCGCATCCAGCGTGAAGTCGAGCGTGTTCTCCTCGACCCCGAAGCTGCCCAGCGTCTCGGAGACCAGCACGTCCACCGGCTCGGCCAGCTGGAAGTCCTTGCTGCTGCCGTGGAAGAACTCGACCCGGTCGCTCAACCCGTTGCGCTCGGCGATGGCCCGCGCCAGCTCGATGGAGTCGGTCTTCTCCACCGCGTAGACCTTCGAGGCTCCAGCTCTCAGGGCCATGAAGCCCAGGATGCCCAGGCCGCAGCCCAGGTCCAGCACCCGGTCACCGGGCCGCACCGCGCGGGCGATGGCCTGGGCGTAGGCCTGCATGCGGACTGGATCCGCCAGCATCTCGTAGTGGTCGTCGAAGAGCTGGAGCTGCTTGCGCGAGGCCATGGAGTCGCCTTCCTCCGACCCTGAGATAGCCTGCCCCCAGAAGGGGCCCCATGAACGACAACTACGCGAACGCACTGGCCCAGGATGGGCGTGACCTCGTGGCCGCCGCCCGCGACGGCGAGCTGCCCTGGGTGGACTTCCGCGACGAGGACGTGCAGGCCGTCCTGGATCTGCTCGACAAGGGCCGCAGCGTGCTGCTGGTGGGCCCCGACGGTGTGGGCAAGACGTCCATCGTGCACGGCGTCGCCCGCGCCATGTTCGAGCGCGACGTGGGCGACCTGGTCGAGATCTCGACCACCGCCGTGATGAGCGGCACGCGCTACCTCGGCGAGTGGCAGTCCAAGGCCACGGCGATCGCGAAGAAGGCGGCCGAGTTCGGCACCGTCCTGTACCTCTCGGACGTCTGGAACCTGCCCAAGACCGGCCGCACCGACAACAACGACAACAACCTGCTGGACGCGCTGCGCCCCCACATCGGCGCCGGCAAGCTCACCCTGCTCGCCGAGGTCAGCCCCGAGGGGCTGCGCATGATGGAGCGCCACGCGGGCTTCGTGCCGCTGTTCACCAAGGCGCCGATCGCCGGCCTGGACGAGCGCGCCGTCGACCGCTGCATGGAGCGCGCCGCCGAGCGCAAGGGCTTCCACCTGGACCCCGCCGGACGCCGCACCCTGCTGCAGCTGACCACCCGCTTCCTCCCGGCCCGGCCCCAGCCCGGCCCGGCCCTGGACCTGCTCCAGCAGGTGCGCGACTACCAGCTCGAGAAGCAGGGCGCGGGCGAGGACGAGCCGATCTCGCCGACCCTGATCGAGCGGGTGTTCTCGATCTATTCGGGCCTGCCGATGTTCGTCGTGAGCGCCTCGGCGACCATGCCCGCCAAGGAGATCCGGGCCTGGTTCGAGGACCGCATCGTCGGCCAGCGCGAGGCCATCGAGGCCGTCGTCGAGTCCATCGCGCTGTTCAAGGCCGGGCTGAACGACCCCACCAAGCCGCTCGGCACGTTCCTGTTCGTGGGCCCCACCGGCGTCGGCAAGACCGAGGTCGCCCGCGCCCTGGCGCGCTTCCTGTTCGGCTCCGAGAGCCGCCTGCTGCGCTTCGATCTGTCCGAGTTCAAGGACTACCACTCGTTCGAGATCCTGGTGGGCAACCCCAAGGACCCGGGCCGACCCGCCGCGCTCATCGACCCGGTGCGAGCCCAGCCCTTCCAGGTCGTGCTGCTGGACGAGCTCGAGAAGGCCCACTCCAACGTCTGGGACCTGCTGCTCGGCGTGCTCGACGAGGGCCGGCTGACGCCCCCCGGCGGCCAGACCGTGGACTTCCGCAGCACCATCCTCATCGCGACGAGCAACGTCGGCGCCCACGGCTCGGACAAGCGCTTCGGCTTCGCGCCGGACACCTCGTCGGGGGCCCGACGCCACGCGGTGACGAAGTCGCTCGAGAACCACTTCCGGCCCGAGTTCCTGAACCGCTTCCAGCACCTCGTGGTCTTCCACGCGCTGAGCAAGGACCAGGTCAAGCAGGTGGCGCGCTGGGAGCTCAAGCGGATCCTGAAGCGGGACGGCATCGCCGCGCGGAACCTGGTCGTGGAGGTCACCGACGAGGCCCTGGACCGGGTCATCGAGCACGGCTTCGATCCCCGCTACGGGGCCCGCGCGCTCAAGCGGGAGATCCAGCGTCAGCTGGTCCTGCCGCTGGCCATGGCGCTGATGGAGCAGCAGGTCACCGACGGGTCGATCCTGAAGATCGTCGAGAAGGACGACCAGATCCGCGTACGCGTGCTCGAGACTCGCGAAATTCGAGCTGAACGGGCCGAGCTGGCCCCGGTCAGGGCCGAAAATGAGGTGCTGACCCGCGAAGATGTAGAGATCCGACTCGAGATCGCGCGCGAGAACCTCGGACGCATCGCCACGGCCCTCGGCGAGGAGGGCCTGCAGGCCGAGCGTCGTCGCCTGGAGCACGCGCGGACCCAGCCAGCGTTCTGGAGCCAGCCCGAGGCGGCCGCTCGGGACCTGCGGGACCTGGACCGCATCGGCTCGGTGCTGGACCGGCTCGATCGCCTCCGAGGCTGGAACGAGGAGCTGCTGGAGGCCCTGGGCCGCACCAAGGCGCGGGCCCGGGTCGAGAAGCTGGCGGGCGACCTGCTGCGACAGGAGCGCGCCCTGCAGCGGAGCGAGCGGGAGCTGCTGCGCATGGGCTTCGAGGGTGCCTGGGACGCGCTGATCGAGATCCGTCCGCTGGGCGCCGGCGGCCGCAGGGCCCGGGACCTGCTGGTGCAGACCTACCTGGGCTGGGCCGCGGGCCGGAAGATGCAGGCGGTCTGGCTTCGGGACCCCCAGCGCGGGGACGAGCCCGCGATGCTGGCGATCAAGGGCCACTACGCGACCGGCCTGCTGGTCGGCGAGGGCGGGCTGCACCGGGTGCGCGAGGGCAAGGACAGCGCGGTCTGTCGGGTGCGAGTCGCCCCCTGGACCGACGCGGACGGCGAGGTGGCCTTCGCAGACCACCGCGCGCTGAAGGGCAAGCTGGGTCAGCTGGGGGGCCGCATCCGCAGCCGCCTGGAGTGCAAGGGAGGCCTGGTGCTGCAGAACGGCTGCAACCTGAGCGAGAACCGCGAGCTGGCCCTGGCGGTGGCGCCCTCATGGGCCCTCGCCGAGCCCCCGCGCGACGAGCAGGTCCGCCGGATCGACCTGGGCCGACCGATGCTCAAGGACGCCTCGGGCTTCAGCTCGGGCCGCAAGGACGCGCTGGCGGCGGGGCCCTTCCACGAGCTGCTCTGCCACCGGGTGGACACCTTCGGCTGAGCCGCTCACCGCACCCGGATCGAGCCGCTCCAGACGGCGCTGCCCGATGCCCCGTCCTCCACGATCACCCAGAGCTGCACCGGGCCGGCCTCCTCGGGCGCGACCAGGCTGTAGCCGACCTCGGCGGACCGCAGCGGCACCGACGCGCCGACCCAGCCGCCGGCGCTGGTGTAGCCCCAGAGGGCGGCGCCCTCGGCCAACCGGCCCTCGACCGCGCAGCTGAACTCGGCGGTCCCGGCGGGCTCCACCTCCCAAGGGCCCGCGCAGGTCAGCGTGGGCTGGGTCGCCGGGTCCTCTCGGCTGGAGACGTACATCCCTCGGACGGCCAGGCTGACCCCCTCGAAGGGCAGATCGCGGAGCAGCTCAGTGGGGGCCTGCAGGTCCCGCCGCAGCGCCTCGGTCAGGCCCGCGTCCAGCTCATCGAACACGGGGCAGAGGCCCTCCTCGCAGGCCAGGGCCCAGCGACGGACAAGGGGCAGGGGCTCGTCCGTGGCGACGCTGGCCAGCGCCGCCGAGACGGTGAAGGACCCGCGCGGCTCGTCTACGGACAGGCCCTCCCAGTCCTCGGACTCGGCCTCGAGGCAGCTCCCCGGCGCCAGGCTCGTGCACGTCCACTGCAGCAGCCTGTGGTCCTCGAAGGGGTCGACCACGAGGGTGTCCTGCCGGACCTGCTGTCCGGGAGCCGCCTCGGGCACCTCGGGCGTGATGGACAGGACGCGGAGCTCGTCCACCAGCGTGTCCTCGCTGGGCCCTGCGCAGGCCAGCAGCAGGGCGATCACCACTGCCCCCGGAGCCCGAAGACCGGCAGCGTCGGGTTGCTCGTGATGGGGATCTCCTTGGAGTAGTCGGTGTTCCAGGCCATGAGCTCGGGGTTCCTCGCGTTGGTGGCGTTCTGGATCTCGAGGTAGGCGCCGAGGCTCCACCGCTGAAAGGTCCAGCTCTTGTCGACCCGCACATCCAGGCTGAAGAAGGGGTCCAGCCGGGCGGAGCTGCGCTCGCCGTAGACGGGCACGAAGCTGCGGCTGTCCGTGTCGAAGTAGCGCTGGACCACGGGCGTGTAGGGGTTGCCCGAGCCGGCCCGGAGCCGCGCTCCGAGGCGGAGGTCCCGAGGCAGCTTCTGGCTCCACAGCGCCGAGAGGACCAGGGGCTGGTCGGACTCGAAGAGCTCGGCGTCCTCGCCTGGGCGGTCGATGCGCCGGCTGCGGGACCAGGTGGCTGCCAGCAGCGCCGTGGAGCTGCGGCCGTCGTAGCGGACCAGCAGCTCCGCGCCCAGGGAGCGACCGACGCCGTCGTTGGCGTAGGGGTCCGTGTCGAAGGGCCCAACCGGGGGCGGGCCGTTGAAGAAGCGCAGGCGCTCCTCGCGCCCGACGACCAGGTCGTCCAGCTCGCTCAGGTAGCCGGCGAGCTCGATCGAGAGACCGTCGACGAGCTCGTGCTGGACCCCCAGCGTGGTCTGGAGCGAGCGCTCGGGGAGCAGGTCGAGCTCACCGTCCGCGCCAGGGTCCACCTGCCTCAAGGTCGGGAAGGCGCTGTAGCGGCCGATGGCCGCGCGCAGCACCGTGCGATCCGTGACGGCCCAGCGCAGGGACAGCCGAGGGTCCAGCGAGAGGGCGCTGTAGCCGTTGTCCATCACCAGCGCGTCGCCTCGGAGGCCCGGGGTCGCGGCGAACCGGCCGAGGCGGAGGGTGCCCTCGGCGTAGGCGCCGGGCGCGAAGTACAGGCTCTCGCCCTCCTCGCGGGTGGGCCCCACGTCGAAGAGGAAGGCCTGCTGACCGCCGAGCACGTCCACGCCCGCGCGAAACCCCACCGGCCGGGCCGCCGTGGGCGCCAGCGACCACTCGTCGCGCAGCGAGGCGCCGAGGTCCCGCTCGTAGGCCTCGGTGCCCTCGCCGAGCTCGAAGAAGCGCAGCTCGGGGCCCAGGGACACGGTGGTCTCATGGGCGAGCCCGCTTCGGTCCTGGACCCGACGGACACGGGCGCGCAGGAAGCGGTCGGCGAAGGAGGCGAAGACCTCGTCCTCCTCGGCTCCGAGGAAGCGGAAGCGGTCGTCCGAGCCGAAGACCAGCAGATCCCAGCTCGCGTCGCCCTGATGGACCACTCGGAGCTGGGCGTCGTAGTAGCGCGGAGCCTGCACCTTCAAGCCCGTGTCCGGGTTGCTGAGCAGCGGGCTCAGGACGGCGTCGATGTAGCTGCGGCGCCCGGCCAGCGTGATCGCCGTGCGCTCGCCCAGACGCTGCTCGACGAACATGGAGGCCTGGTAGAGGTCCACGCTGACCTGGCCGTTGCTGGCCTCGGGCAGCTCGCTCGTCGTGCGCAGATCGACCACGCCGCCCAGCAGCCGCCCGTAGCGGACGCTGGCGCTGCCAGGGACGAAGGCGACCTCGTCCAGGGCCTCGCCGGGCACGACCGAGGTCAGACCGGCGAAGTGGAAGACCAGGGGGATGGGGCTGCCGTCCAGGTAGGTCGCGGAGTCCTCGGGGGCGGTGCCGCGGATGCTCAGGTTCGCGGTGCCGAGGGGGGCGCGGGCCACGCCCGGAAGGCTCTGGACCACCTTCACGACGTCGCCGGCGCTGCCCGGCAGGTATCGGATGTCCTCGGCGGACAGCCGCCGCTCTCCGATCTCGGGGCTGAGGCGCTCCTCCTCGACGAGGACCTCCAGGCCCTGGCCCTGGACCTGGACCGGCTCGGCCGAGGCATCGAAGACCACGCGGTAGTCGATGACCGCCCCTGACGGCTGGCCCTCGGCGTCGTAGGCGGGGGTGAAGCGCGAGGAGAAGGCGGCGATCAGCGCGGCCTCGTCCAGCGACGTGCCCGTGGGCTCGACGACGAGCGCGTCGAGCACCTCGCCCTGCTCGGAGATCTGCAGACGGAGGAGCAGGCTGGGCTCCTCCCCGAGCTCCGGGGCCTCGGCGGGCAGCGCGGCCGGAGCCTGGTAGACGAGCTCGGGGAGGCGGACCTCGGCGCCCAGCGCGCTGGCCAGCAGGGCGATCAGGGCCCTCATCGAGGCACCGGGGGGCCGTGCTGCAGGACGGGAGAGGTGATCGCCCGCCACGCGTAGTGGACCAGCGAGGCCGCCGGACGGGCCCGATCGTCCACCTCCTCGGGCGGCAGCCAGCCGGGCGTCGGCGCGATCACCAGGTCAGGCCGGGGGAGATCCCGGTAGTCCGTGACGGGGAGGGCGAAGGCCTGGGCCCCCCACTCGTCGAGCATCTTCTGGATCACGACCGCGTGCAGGCCGTCGCTGGCCACCGCCAGCCGGGTCCAGCCCCGCTCCTCGCAGAGCGCCAGGCTCAGGGCCGCGTTCTCGTCGGTGTGCCGCGCTCGGCCCTCCAGGTGGACCCGATCAGCGGGCACACCCAGGACGACCAACGAGGCGGCCAGCGCCTCGGCCTCGGAGTAGGGCGTGTAGACGGCGGCCCCGCTCACGACGAGCTGATCGACCGCGCCGGCGTGGAAGAGCTCCGCGGCCCAGGACGCGCGGCGCCACTGGCAGGCGCTGACGCGGCCGTCCTCGTCGGTGGGGCAGCCCGGGACGATGAGCGCGTCGAAGGCCCGCACGAAGTCTGCGGGGGTGTGGGACCAGAGCCCGGCGTGCGCGACGGAGAGGAGGAAAAGCGCGAGCATGTACTTCTCCAAAAGCTGTTCAAAACATATCCAGCTTTGTTGGGGCGCGCAAAACTTGTTCAAACAATTGAAAAGTGGATTAATAGTTGTTCAAAAGGAACCTCCGGAATGAACTCTCTCTCGATCGGCGCGCTGGCGAGCGCCTCTGGAATCCCGGCGAACACGCTCCGGACCTGGGAGCGGCGCTACGGCTTCCCGGCCCCTCGCCGAACCGAGGGCGGGCACCGCCTGTACGACCCCTCGGACCTGGAGCGGCTGCGGCTGATCGCCGAGGCGCTGGACCGGGGGCTGCGGGCGGGCCAGGTCGTCCCCGCCCAGGCCCAGGAGCTGCGCGAGCTGCTGGGCCCGGCCTCGGTCCGCGAGCGCCGCGGCCTGATGGACCATGCGCTGGGCCTGGACGCGCCCGCGCTGGGTCACGCGCTGCAGCTGGCGCTGGCCGAGCAGGGCATCGTCGAGTTCGGCGAGCGCACGGCGGGTCCCTTCCTGGAGCGGCTCGGCGAGGGCTGGGCCTCCGGCGAGCTGGACGTACACCAGGAGCACACGGCCAGCTACCGGCTCAGGGCGCTGCTGGAGCGCTTCTGGCAGCCCCTGTCGTCCGGCAACGCCGGCCCGGCGCTGGTCTTCGCCACCCCGCCGGGCGAGCAGCACGACCTGGGCCTGCACCTGGCGGCCTCGGTGGCGGCGGCGCAGGGCTACCGGGTCGTGTTCTTCGGGGCGGACGTGCCGCCCCAAGGGCTCGCGCGGGGGGTCGAGGAGATCTCGCCGAGGGCGGTGATGATCAGCCTCTCGACACACCGGGCCGCCTCGGCGAGGGCTGACCTCGGAGCGCTGCGGACGGCCCTGGGCGACCGAGTAGAGCTGGTCTGCGGAGGCTCGGGCGCTCAGGGCGTGGAGCTGACCGGCGTGCTCGTGCTGGAGGGGCTCTCCGCCCTGAGAGCCTGGTGCCGGGGCTGACCCCAGCCGCCCCTCAGGCCCGCGCGCCCACCTTCGCCCAGCCGCCGCGCTGGTAGAAGAACCACGCCAGCGCCGCCTTGAAGAAGATCGAGATCGGGAAGCCCGCCCAGGCCCCGAGCAGCCCCAGCCCCAGCGGGAAGGCCAGCACCCAGCTCAGCGGGATCTGGATCGCCAGCGTCGCGGCGGCGTTGATCCCCAGCGAGAGCCGGGTCGCGCCCGAGCCCTGGAAGGCACCCACGAACGCCAGATACAGCCCAACCGGAGGCATGCAGAGCGCGAGCTGCGCGATCCAGATCAGCGAGGCCTGGCCGATGGTGCCGGCGGGGTCGACCTCGAAGATCCACAGGAGGCGCTCGTCCAGCCCCCAGATCAGCAGCCCCAGCGAGCTCATCACCGTGAAGCAGAGGACCCCCGCCGCGCGCACCACCCGGCGGGCCTCGTCCACCGAGCCGGCCCCCAGCGCGTTGCCCACCATGGCCCCCGCCGCCTGGCTGATCGACATGCCCGGAACGAAGGCCAGCGCCTGGATGCGCAGGCCGATGCCGTGGGCCGCAACCGCGTGCTGGTCGATGGCGCCCAGGAAGCCCACGATGCTCAGGAAGCCAGCGTTGAGCACGATCATGTCCAGCGCCGCCGGCCAGCCCACCCGCACGAAGTCCCGGGCCAGCGCGAGGTCCAGCATCGCCGGTCGCAGCCTCAGGAAGACCCCGTCGATGACGCCCGAGCGCAGCGACCAGGCCATGACCACCACCGCCAGCGCCTGCGCGCACACGGTGCCGATGGCCGCGCCTTGCACGCCCATGGCCGGCATGCCCAGGTTGCCCAGGATCAGGCCGTAGTTCAGGACCACGTTCACCGCGTTCATCAAGAGCGCGACCAGGAAGGCCAGCTTGGTGTTGCCGACGCCGCGCAGCACAGCCGCAAGCAGGATGTTCAGGTAGTTGAACACCACCCCCAGCAGCAGCGGCCGCAGGTAGCGCACCGCCTCGGCGTGGGCGTCGCCGTGGGCCCCCAGCACTTCCAGCAGCCAGGGCGCGACCGCGTTGCCGATCACGGCCACCGACAGGCCCAGCAGCACGGTCAGCTGCACGCTCTGGTGCAGGATGTGGTCCACCCTCCCGGCGTGGCCGGCCCCGTGGGCCCGAGCGACCTGCGCCACGGTGCCCACCGTCAGGCCCAGCATCGCGACCATGAGCAGGAACAGCAGCTGGACGGCGAAGCCCAGCCCCGTCAGCGCGTCGTCGGCGTTGGGCAGCCGGCCGACCATCGCCGTGTCGACGAACAGGGCCAGCACGTTGAGCACGTTGAGGCCGATGACGGGGAGCGCCAGCGTGAACAGGCGTCGGGCGACGGAGGGCTGAGTCACCCTCCCAGCTACCACGGCTTGTGCCATCCTGCGGCCACTGCTTTGGGACCCACGCCAGGGGAGGCCGATGACCCCCGAGGAGCGCCAGGCCCTGATCCGCCTCCCCGCGCTCGCGGGCTTCGATCCCCGGCAGCGTGACGCCCTCGTCGATCGGACCGACGTCCTCGACCTGGCCCGCTGGGAGACCACGAGCGACCAGGACGCCCTGCTGGTGCTGCTCTCCGGCCGCGCTCGCGCCTGGACCGGTGACGTCACGCGCGCCCTGTCTCCGGGGAACCTGGTCGTCGATCTGCACCTCCTGGGCGGCCGCGCCCGCTTCCGCTGCGGACTCCGCGCGCTGGAGCCCTGCCGCGTGGCGCGCGTGCCCGTCACCGAGGCACCCCTTCACCTGCGCGAGGCCCTCGCCGACGAGATGCTGGGCTGGCTCGCCCCCCTGGACGAGGAGCTGGCCAGCCAGAGCCACGCCCTGACCAACTTCATCCAGCCCGACGGCCGCCTGCCACCGAGCCCCTACCTCTTCCACGACGCCCGCCTGCTGGTGCTGGTGCTCGACGAGGGCCTGCCCGCGCCCGAGCCTCCCCTGCGCCAGCTGCCCTTCGCGCACCTCGGCGGCGCCCCCCTGCTCGTGCTTGCGGACTTCCCCAGGGTCACCCACCCCGAGCTCAGCGGGTCCACGCGCTACCGCGAGATCTCCCTGTTCCGCCCTCGCCTCGAGCGGCGCCTGGCCGGGGGCCTCGAGGCCGTCTGGATCCACCCCGAGCACGCCATGGCCTGCCTGCTGGGGCGCGAGGTCTTCGGCCTGCCCAAGCGCGTGGGGCGCATCGAGTGGGGCCGCCGCTTCGTCTCTCTGCAGCGCCCCGAGCGCAGCATGGAGTTCCGCTGGGAGGGCGAGCAGGCGCTGGAGGCCGGCACCTTCATGGACGCCCTCGTCGAGGCGACGCTCGGCCGGCGCATGCCCCTGGGCCGGGTGGGCGACGGCCTGGTCCGGCTCACCGGGATCCAGCGCCTGGCCAGCCTGGGCGAGCTGCCGCTCTACAGCCGCCGATGGGCGCTGGACGGACCTAACCCTCGCCGCGAGCTGGTCCGCACCCGCATGAAGATCCACCGGGTACACCGCATGTCCCGGCTGCTGGCCCCCGACCTGCACGGCCGGCACGACCTGGATCGCCAGCTCCGCGGTGCCTTCGAGGTGGTGCTCGACTGCAGCCTCGTAGGGCGGGGCTGATGCCCACCCATCCGCCGGCCCCCGGGTGGCCGCCCCTGTTCGGCAAGGCGCTCTTCGACGAGGTGGACCAGCAGGGCCTGGTCGAGCGCTGGCCCGCCCACCGCCTCGAGCCGGGCGAGGGCCACGCCGTCCCACCCGGGCAGCTGCTCTACGTGACCGAGGGCTGCGTGGGGCTGCGCCTCGACGCCCAGGGTCCGCTCCGAGCCGTCGGCTGGCCGCCCTACCTGCTGCTGACCCAGCGTGAGGTCGTGGTCGAGGCCCTGTCCCCCACCGAGCTGTGGGTCTTCCCCTGGGATCAGCTGCACGTCTACGCGGGCGCGCTGGGCTGGCCCGCCTTCAAGGCCGGGCTGGTCCAGGCCGCCCTGTTCCAGCGAGGCCGCCTGCGTCGCCAGCAGTCCAACCGCCTGGCCTCGGCGGACTGGACCCGACAGTGGCCCCAGCCGACGAAGCGCCCCGCCTGGGCCCCGCACACGCTGCGCCTGCGCCTCACGGGCCTGCCCTTCCAAGGCACGCCGCCGCCGCTGAGGCCCGGCCTGACCCGCACCTGCGGGCTGCAGCTCTTCGTCGTCGGGCAGGTCGAGGACCTGAGCTGGACCCGCTCGCCCAGCGCCCCCCGCTTCGACGTCGCCTTCCTCCTGGAGCCCCTGATCGAGGGCCTGTTCGTACACCGAGCCTGGGCCGAGGACCTCGAGGCCCTGGTCCACGGTCGCCGGCGCTACGGCCTGCCCTTCAGCTTCGGGCTCATCGAGCCGGGCCCCAGCGGCCACGGGACCGCGGTGGTGGCCGGGGGCGAGCTGCTGGCCACGCTGCACACCAGCCGCACCCGGGCCGAGGCCTACCCCAGCCTGCTCGGGGACACCCCTGGGCGCCTGCTGGCCTGGCGCAGCGAGCCGCTCGACGGGGGCCGCGAGGGCCTGATCGGCCTGGACCTGCCGGCGCTCCAGGTCTCCGCCTGCAGCCTGTACGGCTGGACCTTCGACGACGAGAGGCTGAGCTGGACCCGGTCCTATCGACCCTTCACCCTGGAGCAGGACCTCGAGCTGTACCCTGCCCGCTGGGAGGCGCCTTGAACGCTCGGATCACGGTCTTCACCTTCAAGCAGGGCCTGCTCTCGCGCGCGGCCCACGACCTCAAGATCGCGGTCGACTCGCTCACCCTGGACGAGCAGCTCAACGCCACCCTCGACGCGCGGTCGCTGCGGGTGGTCTGCGCGATGAAGGACGGCCGCGAGGACCACGGCGCCCTGTCGTCCTCGGACCGGGCGAAGATCCAGGCCTCGATCAACAAGGACGTCCTGCACACCCACCGCTTCCCCCAGATCCGCTTCACGGCCCAGGAGCGCAGCGAGCACCTCGTGGTCGGCCTGCTCGAGCTGCACGGCGTCACCCGCGAGGTCCAGCTGAGGCTGCACGGCCCAGAGGCGCGCGTGCGCCTGCACCAGCCGGACTACGGCATCCGGCCCTACTCCGCGATGATGGGCGCGCTCCAGGTCAAGCCGGGCGTCGAGGTCCTGATCGAGCTGGGCTGATCTGCGCCGCCTTGACGATGGGGGCGAGGTCCCTAACTGCGGCTCCTTCACGGGAGCACCCATGTCCGAGTCCACCGAGACCACCGAGGCCGCCGAGCCCCAGACCTACGGCTTCAACGCCGAGGTCCGCCAGCTGCTCGACCTGGTCATCCACAGCCTCTACAGCGACCGCGACGTCTTCCTGCGCGAGCTGATCAGCAACGCCAGCGACGCCCTCGACAAGGCTCGCGTCGCCTGCCTCCAGGACGCCTCGCTGCGCGCCGCCGCCGGCGAGCCGGGCATCGACATCCGCATCGACCCGATCGCGTCCACGCTCACCATCAGCGACAACGGCATCGGCCTGACCTCGGACGAGGCCCGCGAGCACCTGGGCACCATCGCCAGCTCCGGCACCAAGGCCTTCGCCAAGGCCCTGAAGGAGGACAGCGAGCACAACCTGATCGGCCAGTTCGGCGTGGGCTTCTACGCCGCGCTGATGGTCTCCGACCAGGTCACGGTGATCAGCCGCTCCGCCCAGCCCGAGGCCGAGCCAATGGTCTGGGCCTGCGACGGCAGCACCGAGTACACGCTGGCCCCGGCCGAGCGCCCCGACCGCGGCACGGACGTCATCCTCAAGCTGCGCGAGGACGCCTTCGAGTACCTCGACGCCGAGAAGCTGAGCGCCATCGTCAAGCGCTACAGCGAGTTCGTCAGCTACCCCATCCGCGTGAACGAGGAGCAGGTCAACGAGCCCAAGGCCCTGTGGACCCGCAAGCCCCAGGACGTCGAAGACAGCGAGTACGTCGAGTTCTACAAGCAGACCAGCCACGACTGGGCCGACCCGGCCACCTGGCTGCACATCCACGCCGACGCGCCGGTGCAGTACAAGGCCCTGCTGTACGTGCCGGCCATGGTGCCGATGGACATGAACTACAGCGACGGCCGCCGCCCGCTCAAGCTCTACGCGCGCCGCGTGCTCATCCTGGAGGAGGCCCGGGAGCTGCTGCCCGAGTGGCTGCGCTTCGTCCGAGGCGTGGTCGACTCCGAGGACCTGCAGCTGAACGTCAGCCGCGAGCTGGTCCAGCAGAACCTGCGCGTGCGCGAGCTCCGCCACCAGCTGATCAGCCGGGTGCTGCGCCACCTCAAGCAGCTCGCGAAGAAGGAGCCCGACGAGTACGCGGCGATCTGGAAGGACTACGGCTCGACCCTGAAGGAGGGCTTCGCCAAGCGCCCCGGCGACAACGATCCCGACAGCACCGACAAGCTCACGGGCCTGGTGCGCTTCCGCTCGACCCGCTTCGAGGGCCCCGACGAGCAGGTCAGCTTCGCCGAGTACGTCGAGGCCATGCCCGAGGGCCAGGACACCATCTGGTACCTGACCGGCACCGACTACAAGACCGTCGCGCGCAGCCCCCACCTCGAGGGCTTCAAGAAGAAGGGCTACGAGGTCCTGCTGCTCACCGATCCGGTGGACGAGTGGGTCGTGCAGAGCCTGACCGAGTTCGACGGCAAGCCCCTCAAGGCCGCCAGCCGAGGCGACCTGGACGAGCAGCTCGAGGACGTCGACGAGGAGCAGCACCAGGGCCTGCTCGGCTGGCTCAAGGAGGTGCTGGCCAGCGAGGTCAAGGACGTCCGCATCAGCGCGCGCCTGACCAGCTCCGCCTCGGTGCTGGTCGACGACGAGCACGGCATGAGCGCCAACATGCAGCGCATCCTGCAGCAGGTGAACCAGGGCATGCCCGCGGGCCAGCGGGTGCTGGAGATCAACCCCGACCACGCCCTGGTCCGGAGCCTGGCCAGCCTCCACGGGGCCGGTCGCGCCGAGCAGGCCCAGCCCCTGGCGATGCTGCTCGTGGACCAGGCCCGCCTGACCGAAGGACACCTGACCGACCCCGCCGCCCTGGTCGAGCGCCTCCAGGTCCTCTCCGAGCTGGCGGCCGCAGGGCTGGGCAGCCACGCCGGCCCGGTGCTCGACCACCCGGTGGCCCCCGAGGCGACCACGGTCCTCGAGAATCAGCCAACGGAGTAGCCGCATCCGGCCAGTACTGCGGCGGATGAAACGCCGTGGAAAAAGCCATGATCCTGGGCCTGCAAGGCGGAAAATCACCGCACAGGCCGATCTTGGGGCGGGCTCCCGCTCGACCCGTAGAAATCGGTTCAGACGCGCCGGGTTCGGGGCGATGGGTAGACCATCGACAGAGCTCTCCCGGGGGGGGGCTCCCAGGAGGTCGCCATGAGTTCACAAGCCGCGCAGATGACAGAGGGACTGGACCTACCCGTCCTGCCGTCGATCCTGGCCAAGATGGTGCAGCTGCGTCCCGAGGCGGACAACTACTTCGACGAGCTGGTCGAGCTGGCCGAGAGCGACCCTCTCTTTGCGGTGCGCGCCCTGCGCCTGGCTGGCTCCGCCCGCTACGCCCGGCGGGCCGCGCCGCGCACGATCCGAGGCGCCACGCCGTCCTGGGCAGTCAGGCGACCCGGCAGCTGCTCGTGGCCTTCGCCATCACCCAGGTCTTCGTGCCGCGCACCGAGCACGAGTGCCGCCTCTGGCTGCACAGCCTCCAGGTGGCCACGGCCGCCCGGAGCATCGCGGAGCTGATGGACGAGGACGTCGACGGGGGCGAGGCCTACCTCGCCGGCCTGTTGCACGACCTCGGCCGCTTTGTGTTCCTGCAGCAGTCCCCCGAGAAGCTGCAGAGCCGCTTCGAGGACGTCTGGTGTGGGGGCGGGGACACCCTGGCGGCCGAGACCCGGGTCTTCGGCGTCGACCACGCGGAGCTGGGCGGGCAGGTCGCCCTGGCCTGGGAGCTGCCCGAGCGCCTGCGCACGACCCTGGACATCCACCACCAGGAGGATCTGTCCCGGCTGGACCGGAGCACACAGGCGCTGGTCGCCGCGGTGCAGATCGCCGATCGGATGAGCCTGGCCCTGCTTCGCATCGACGAGTCCGAGGCCGACCGGGTCGAGACGGTCGCCCGAGCGGCCGAGCTGCCCCACGTCCGTCGCAGTCCGCGGGCGCGACAGCTGGCTCCGCTGATCCTTCGAGTCGAGGAGATCGCGGCCGAGCAGGCCGCCGCGCTGGGCATCCGCTAGCGGCCAAGGGGCGTGCCCCTCCCCCTCCAACCCCAGGGGCACGCCCTGAGCCGGGGAAGCAGAGGTCGTCGTCATTGCTTCCCCGGCTCACCTCGCCCGCCCGCGGCGTAGGCTGAGCCATGCTCCTCATCGCCCTCGCGCTGGCCCAGGACCTCCCGCTGCCTCCCGCCCCGGAGGCGGAGCCGGTCCGGCCCCAGGTTGAGGGCGGCCGAGTCGCCCCCGAGGGCTGGACCAGCCTGGTCGGCCTGCCCGGCCTCGAGGTCCGCGCCGACTACAGCACCGCCGACAACTTCACCGGCGCCCCGCTGCCCGGCTACGCCGTCGGGGACGCCTGGCTGCGGGACGAGGCGGCCCTGGCTCTGGTCGCAGCCGCCGAGAGCCTCGGCGAGTGGGGCTACGTCGTCGTCGTGCACGACGCCTACCGACCGGTCCGCGCCACGCTGGCCATGTGCGCCTGGGCGGCGCGCACCGACCAGATCTGGCTGCTGGACCAGGGCTACATCGCGCGCAAGAGCGGCCACAACCACGGCCACACGGTGGACGTGAGCCTGTCCAAGGACGCCCAGGACCTGGACTTCGGCAGCCCCTTCGACCACTTCGGCAACGAGAGCCACACCTCGACCGCCTCGGGCTCGGCCCAGGTGAACCGGACGATGCTCAAGAAGGCCATGGAGGAGGCGGGCTGGCGCAACTACCCCAAGGAGTGGTGGCACTACTCCTTCAAGATGACAGGAACGAGCCCGATCGACGTGCCCTACGGCGCCGGCGAGCCCGAGGCCTTCATCGAGCCTACGGGTTGGGAACAGCCGGGCTGGACGACGAGCGAGCCGGCGGGCCACTGAACCTGCCCGTGGGCCAGTTCACCCAGGCCGTGGGCCGTGAGGCACGCGCGACCTACTCGGTGAAGGTCCAGCCAAGCTCCATGGTCAGCGTGCCCCCCTGGGCCTCTTCGTCGTAGGGCTCCAGCCCCCCCGGCCAGACCGGATCCGGCAGCCAAGCCACAGAGAGCAGCAACAGCATGCGCTGACGGGACGCAATCACCAGGCCAGGTGGCCCCGGCGCTATCGCCTTTGACGCGTCGAATGAAAGCCTTACAGGCCAACTCCTTGAAATCAAAGCGAGACGCCATGCCGGAACCGGACGTGCCTATCTCAGACAGTGCCCGGACCGTCCCCCCTCCCGCCGCCCCCTCTGCCCAGCGTGCTCGGCTACGAGCCAGTCCGCTTCGTCGACCACGCCGAGGTGCCGCGCGCCGACGTCGTGGTGGCGCTGGCCTTCAGCGCGCAGCCAAGCTGGCGGGTTCGGCTCTTCGATGGGGTCCTCGAGGATCTCGCCTTCGGCCCTGCGGGCCCCAGGACCCGCAGCCCGCTGCTGAGCTCCGCCGCGCCCGTGCTCGAGGGGCTGGTAGACGTGCTCGGCGAGCACCCCAGGCTGCGGCTGACCGTCAGCGTGACCTCGGCCGAGGGCGAGGATCTGGAGGGACGTCGCGCGCACGCCATCGACTGCGCGGCGACCTTGATCGACTACCTCACAGACCGGGGCCTGGACCGGCGGCGCTTCGACGCGGCGCCCCAGGCCGCGGCCCTGGCCTGAGCGGGGCTCAGCGCTGCTGGCCGCCCGAGGGGGGTGGCCCG
>CALGIB010000513.1 GCA_937915955.1 uncultured Pseudomonadota bacterium | reverse complement strand
GACCTCGTAGGTGCCCTCGTTGTGACATCCCTCACAGTTCTTGATGGTGAAGTTCGGGAACCGGTGCTCCTTGTGCATCTCGGCGCGCATCACCTCGACCGGGTCGTCCATGTCGATGTCGCCCGGATCCTGGTTCTGGAACGAGTGGATCGCGTGGACGTACGAGTCGATCGACCGGGACTGCATCTCCAGGTGCGAGCCGGCGCTGGTGGGGTTGTGGCACATCTTGCAGACGCGGATGTTGCCGCTGCGGTTGGGCGAGTGGAACGTCGTCGCGAGCGTGTCGTGACAGCTGTTGCACTTCTCGATGTCGATGATGTCCTCGAAGTAGTCGTCATCGAAGTCGTTCGTCAGCAGGTCGAAGGTGCGGGACGGCGCGACCGGGGCCAGGCCGATGTCGTCGTCATCCACACACTCGCCGCTCTCGCAGTGGTAGTTCCGGCTGCAGCTGGAGCTGCAGGTCTCGTCATCCTCGTCCACCGCGCCCACGGGCAGGGAGACGTCAGGTCGGACGACGATCTCGAGTCGGCGGACCATGCCGTACTCGTTCATCTCATCGGCGTACTCGCTGAGATCGACGGTGGCCGACCAGCTGCCGCCGCCGTTGTCCACCTCGTCCGCGCTCTCGTACGCGAAGATGTCCTTGGCGTCGTAGGGGTACAGCGCCACGCGGATGTCGAGCTCCACGTCCTCCGCGTCGGCCTCGGGGACGCTGATCGCCTCCGTCACCGTGGCCTCGATCGACATCACGTAGGTGTCGGTGTCGAGGCTGGCGGAGTCGATCTCGATGATGAGGGCGTCGGAGTAGCGCGTGCCGTCCGCGCTGTAGATCATCGGGTCGAAGCCGCCGCTGTGCAGCGTGGTCAGGTTGACGTCCTCGGCGGCGCCGCCGGCGACGTGGCAGCTCGCGCAGTCCGCGTCGGCGCTGTGGAAGCCGTCCACGCCCGCGTTCTCCCAGATGGTCGTGAGCGCGTGCTCCGAGGTGCCGTAGGTCTCATCACCCGTGACCGGGTGACAGCTGCGGCAGGTCTCGGCGGTGAAGTTCTCGTCCGCGAAGACCTCGTCCATCTTGCCTTCGTGGCAGGTGACGCAGTTGGACATCCGCTGGGGGTAGGGGAACTCCATCGAGTGCGCCATGTGCACGTCGTTCATGAGCTTCGCGTTGTACGCGTAGTACTCCTCTTCCTCGGTGGTCAGCTCGTCGCCGTCGTGGAGCTCGCTGTAGCGCAGCGGATCATCGACGAGGATCTGCCAGTCCTCGTGCCCACCCGGCCGGGTGTCGTAGTGGCAGGACTTGCACGAAGCGAAGTCGCCGAGCCCGTCGACCTGGGCCTCGCGGTAGCCGTGCTTCATGTAGGGCTCGCCGTGACAGCTCTCGCAGCCTTCGACGTTGGCGGGGGACTCGTAGGGGTCGGTCTCGGCCGTGCCGAAGGTCAGCGCCGCGCTGGCGACGTAGTCATACAGGTGAACGTGGCTGCCCTCGGGCTGCTCGACGTCGAGCGCGTCGTCGGCGACGTAGCCGTAGACCTGGGCGTTCGCGTCCTCGGGCGCGTAGTCCTTGGCCGCTGCGGTGATGGTGTACTGGCCGGTGCTCGAGTCGACCAGCGTGATCGTCTTGTTGTCGAAGCCGACCGAGTTGTCGAAGGTCCCGGCCGCCGCGTCGTACTCGACGAAGTAGAAGCGGGCCTGGTCCAGGTTCGGCAGGCCGTTGCTGTCGCCGGGCACGCCGTCGGCGTCGATGTAGGGGACGCCATCCTTGGCGATGGTGAACGTCAGGACGACGTCGAAGGTCGAGTCGCCGTTGTCGGTGCTCTCGAGGTCGTCGAACGTGAGCGAGAGGCCGCTCGCGTCAGCGACGGGGACCGTGGTGTCCTTGCCGTCTTCGCCGTCGGTGCCGTCGGTGCCGTCGGTGCCGTCGGAGCCGTCGGTGCCGTCCGTGCCGCTCGTACCGGCAGAGCCGTCGAGTCCGTCCGCACCATCCGCCCCGGGCTCCCCCTGACAGCCGAGCCCGCCGAGGCCCAGCATCATGCATAGTGTCAATGCGCTTCTGTACAACATACGATCGACTCCGTGTCGAGTGTATTGGGTAGCTTCTGCTTGGATGGACAGGAGGAGTAATGGGGACGCGTGCCGGGTCAACGCCCCATCGGGAGGCGCCCTGATCCCGCTCACGGCCCGGCTCGAGCGCCCCCCGCGTCGGCCTCGGGAGGGGTTAGACAGGACCGCAGACCGCAAGAGCGCAAGGACGCCCTTCGCCCTGGATCGTCAGCCGTCAGCTGCTGGATCCGACGCTTCGGCCTGTGAGTCGCGACGTCGAACGCCTCGACGAAGGGTCGCCGGCGCATCCGCCTCTCGCCCAGCCGAGGCCAACCGCCGCGAGTTCTCGTCGCGGGGCTGACTGGGCTGGACCCGGAGCTGGGCTACTGCGGAGGCGCGGGGGCCGCGGCCGTGTCGATGCTGAGCAGCTCGACGTCGAACACCAGCATGCCGGCGGGCTTGCCGGGCGCGTTGTTGTACGCGAGCTCGACCGGAATCCAGAACCGCCTCTTCTCGCCGACGACCATCAGCTGGAGCCCCTCGGTCCACCCTGCGATGACCCGGTTCAGGCCGAAGCTGCTGGGCTTGCCCCGAGACACGCTGCTGTCGAACATCTTGCCGTCGGTCGTCCAGCCGCTGTAGTGCACGGTGACCTTGTCGGTGGCGGCGGGCTTCACGCTGCCGTCGCCCTTGTCGAGCACCTTGTAGGCCAGGCCCGAGGCCGTCTTGACGGCGTCCTTGGGTGGGGCGGCCACGTCCGCGGGGACCTTGGGCGCGGCGACCACCTCGGTCAGCTGCAGGTCGAAGACCATGCCGGTCGGCGGCGGCGGGCGGCCCTCCATCGTCAGCGCCGCGGAGGTGCCCCAGAGGCGCGCGGTCTCGCCGGGCTGCATGTGCTCGAAGGCCCGCGCCCAGGCGGGGGTGCGCTCGTCCACCTTGTCGAGGGTGGTGGTGATCGGACGGCCCGACAGCAGGCTGCTGTCCTGCAGCTCGCCCTCGTCGGTCCACACGGTGAAGTGGAAGCTGATGGTGTCGTTGGCGCCGGGGCTGTCCCCCTGGCCGGCGGTCAGCGTCCGCAGCGTCAGCCCCTTGTCGATCGGGTGCGCGCCCGGGCCCGGATGGTTCAGGTCCTCGGGCACCTTCGGGCCGGGCGTGATCTCCAGCAGCTCGACGTCAAACACCAGCATGCCGGCGGGCTTGCCCGGGGCGTTGTTGTAGGCGAGCTCGACCGGGATCCAGAAGCGGGTCTTCTCGCCCATGGTCATGAGCTGCAGGCCCTCGGTCCAGCCGGCGATGACGCGGTTGAGCGGGAAGGACGTCGGCTCGCCGCGGGTGACGCTGCTGTCGAACATCTCGCCGTCGGTGGTCCAGCCCGTGTAGTGCACGGTGACCTTGTCCTGGGCGGCTGGCTTGTCGCCGCCCTGGCCGGGGGTCAGCACCTTGTAGGCCAGCCCTGTCGCGGTCACCGTGGCGTCGCCTGGGGCCGCGGCGACGTCGGCGGGGGCGTCGATCGTCTGGGGAGGCTCGGGCGCGGCGGGCTCCTCGACGGTCAGGTCGGCGACGGGCTCGTCGGCGGGGGTCTCGGAGCCGCCTTCGCAGGCGATCAGCGTCGTGAGGGCGAGCAAGAGGCTCGCGGACGAGAGGGTCTTCATGACCCGGCTGCTAACCCGGATCCGCCGCGGCGGCGTAGGCCTTGCGCAGGTCGTCGAAGGCGCTGTCGTCAGCCAGGACGAAGCCTGTGATCTGCTCGACCGCGCCGATGTCCTCGTCCGGAGAGAAGGCCAGCAGCGCGGCCAGGATGCGCTCCGTGGAGCCCGCCTCGGCCCCCGGCGGCACGACGAAGGCGTCGTGGGGGGCGCGCCCGGTGATGGCCAGGGTGCGCAGCCGGCCGACCTCGAGCCCCT
>CALGIB010000512.1 GCA_937915955.1 uncultured Pseudomonadota bacterium | reverse complement strand
CCGCGGGGGTGCGACCGGAGCGCCAAAGGCGCGGAGGGAAGCAAGGGGGTCGCGAGCCCCCCTCTAGAAACCGATCGTCGCCCCGAGCCCCTGCATCACCCCACCCGCGGTGATGCGCCGGCTGTAGCTGAGGCCCATGTGGAAGCGACCGCTCTGCACCATGCCGCCCAGCTGCCAGCCGAACTCGTGCCCGAAGCCGATCTCCTGGCGCCGGTCCCAGTCCACGCGGCGGTCGGTGTCGGCCAGCCAGGCGGACGTGACGCCCACCAGCAGGTAGGCGTTCTGGGGCCCCAGCGTCGCCACCACCGGGAAGTCGACGCCGAAGCTGCCGTCCAGCTGGAAGTTGGTGTTCACGTTGTAGAACGGGTCCACGCCGGCCTGCACCGACCAGTACTCGGTGACCGGTCCCAGGAAGCTCCCCAGCCGCAGGTCGTAGCCCCCTGGCAGGAACAGCCCGGCGCGGGCGCGGGTCTTTCCCGCCAGGATCGACTCCAGATCCTTGTACGACACGCCCCCCTCGAGCCCCAGGTTGAGCCCGATGGCGCTGGCGCCGTTGGAGGCCCGGTAGAGCCCCAGGCTGCCGTAGGGATCTACGTAGGGCGCGTACGCATAGCGCCCTCTGAAGGGCTCTCGGGGCTTGTCGAGGAACCCGGCTTCGGCGGCGCCCACCAGGGCGAGGACTGCGATCAAGGCTTCAGCTCTCCTGCGCTCGGGTCACGCTACCTCGGGCGTTGACGTTCCGCAGGACCTTGGCCAGCAGCGGCTCCAGCGCGAACTCCCGGTACCAGTCGGGGGTGTCCGCGTGCTGCACCGAGCTGCTGCCGACGAAGCGGAAGCGCCAGCCCTCGGCCACGGCCCGAGTCGCGATGCCGTCCAGGCGCTCCCAGGCCGGATCGCTCAGGACCGGATGGGCGCAGGCCACGGTGATGTTGGTCGCGCCGTGCTGCTTGAGCTCGTCGATCGAGGCCACCACGGACCCGGCGGTGTCGACCATGTCGTCCACCAGCATCACCTCCTTGCCCCGCACGCTGCCGATCAGCGTCGAGCTGGTGACCGTGTTCGCCTGGCTGTAGTCCCGCTCCTTGGACAGCGCGGCCAGGCTGAGCCCGAGCTCCTCGGCGAAGCGCCGGGCGCGCTCCAGGCCACCCAGGTCCGGGCTGACCACGGTGTCGCCGCACAGGCCTTGCTTGCGGATGTATCGGGCCAGGTGCTTGGTGAGGTAGACGTTCTCCAGCACGCAGTGGCGCGGGTGGAACATGCCGCCGATGGCTTCGTTGTGGATCTCGACCGAGATCACGCGGCAGGCCCCCGCCTCCTCGAGCATGCGGGCGAAGAGCCCCGCGCTGATGCCCTCGCGCGTGCGGGCCTTGCGCTTGTCCTGCCTCGCGCCGGGGAAGTACGGCAGCACCGCCGTGATGTGCTCGGCGTCCGCCAGCGCGGCGGCCTCCACCGCGTGCAGCAGCATGATGAAGCGGTCGTAGACGCTGCGCGGATCCCCCGGCAGGATGGGCTGCTGCATCACGTAGACGTCGCAGCCGCGCACGTTGTCGCGGATCACGGCCTTGCCCTCACCGCAGGCAAACCAGGTCTCGTCGACCCGGAGCATGCTGACGTCCAGGTGGTCGGCGACGCCCTGCGCGAGCCCCACGGCCCCTTCGCAGGCCAGCAGTCGCAGGGGAGCACGCGTGTGGGCCAAGGGAACCTCCGTCGCCTTGGCGGATAATCACCCCTTCTGGAGTGGCTGTCCCGCTGAGTTCCGAATCGCTCCCCGTCGAGGCCCCCTACACGGCCATCCGTCGCCTCGGCGCAGGCGCGGCCGGCAGCGTGTGGTTGGCGCGTGACGGGCGGCAGCGACCCGTCGCGCTGAAGACCGCGCACAACCAGGAGCAGCAGGCGTGGATCCTCCACGAGGCCGCCAACCTGGCCCGGGTCGATCACCGCTACGTGGTCCGCCTGGTCGAGGCCCACCCCGAGGGTCGGTGGCTCGCGCTGGAGTACGTCGAGGGCCCCGACCTGGCCCACTGGGCCCGGCATCAGCCCCTGGGCGTGCTGGTCGAGCTGTTCGCCCGGCTGGCCGAGGCCCTGGCCCACCTGCACGAGCGGGGCCTGGTGCACGGCGATCTCAAGCCGGCGAACGTGCTGGTGGACAGCCTGGGCTGCCCGCGGCTCATCGACCTGGGTTCGGCCCGCGGGGTTGCCGACACCGGCCGACTCGAGGGCTTCCACGGGACCCTCGGCTACGCCGCGCCCGAGGTGCTCGAGGGGCGACCGGCCGGCCCCGCCTCGGACCTCTACAGCCTGGGCACCCTGTTCTACCGCCTGCTCACGGGGCACGCGCCGTTTGAGTCGGCCGACCCCGCGGCGCTGACCTGGCTGCCCCTGTCGACCAGCCCGCCGCCCCCCTCGTCCACCGTGCCCAACCTGCCCCAGGCGCTGGACGAGCTGGTCCTGCAGCTCATGAGCCGCGACCCGAAGCGACGCCCCCGGCGCACCTCGTCCCTGGCCAGCCTGCTGCGCGCCAGCCTGCGCTCGACGCCGGCCCCGCCCATGGTCGGCATGACGCGTGAGCGCGAGGTGCTCCGCCGCTCCATCGCCGCCCTGCTGGACGGCAAGTCCGGCGTGGTCGTGCTGCACGGCCCCGAGGGCTCGGGCCGGCGAAGCCTGATCCAGGAGGCCCTGTCCACCGCTCGCCGCGAGGGCGCAGCGGCCATCGACGCCGGCGAGGATCCCCAGCAGCTGCTGGCCCGCCTCCGAAGCCTGCCTCGACCCGCCGTAGTGTTCTGCGAGGAGGACGGCGCGGCCACGCGCGAGCTCGCCGCCCGGGTCATCGGCGAGCGCCTGACCGCGTTGATCCTGATCCGCTCGAAGCGCCCGCTGATGGCCTTCACGAACCTGGGTGCCCGCCACATCCGGCCCAGCCCCCTGGCCGCCGAGCACATCCGGCTGATCCTCGAGGCCAACGGCCAGGACCCCAAGCGCGCGGAGGAGATCGCCAGCCGCACCCGCGGCCTGCCGGCGGCCGTCCACGGCTACGTTCGCCCTCCGGCCGAGGGCGTGCCGGGCCTGAGCCTCGAGCAGCGCTCCCTGCTGGAGGCCACCGCCAGCGGGCCCGTCTCGATCGCGAAGCTGGCAGGGCTGCTGGGCATAGGCGAGCACGAGCTGATCGACCAGGCCGAGCCGCTGCTCGACCAGGGCCTGCTCGAGGAGGTCGACGACGGCTCCGCGCTGCGGGCGCGGCGCCGGCCCTAGCTAAGCCTGGTCGTCCAGGAAGCGCCCCAGCGAGGTGTTCACCTGCTCCAGGTTCGGCGTGATCAAGGAGACGATGAACCTCTCGACCTGCGGCTTCAGGCGCCCGGCGAGCAGGCGGGGCACCCCGGGGATGCTCTTCACGTCGATCTCGAGGTCCCCCGCCAGCACCACCCGCGTGCTGCCCTCGTCGATCGCCTCGAAGCGGTTGGTCCCCGAGCACCTCACGCTCTCTGTGAAGGCCCGGGTCTTCATCCGCCAGGTGCAGCACCAGGCCGCCAGATCCCAGTCTGCGAAGTCGTCCCACCGCAGCATGTCCGGCTGGAGGATGCCGCGAGCGAAGCTCGGCAGCTCCCGGTCCGCGATCCAGACGTTGTGCAGCTGCACGCGGCCGCCCTCGTCCCCACGACGCTGCACCTGGATCTCGCGGATGTCCGGGATGTAGGCGGCGATGTCGGGCAGCTGGTCCCGGTAGGCCTCGAACACCCGCTGCCGGGGGTGGTTTACGACCGAGGTGCTGTGGATGCGCATCGCAACTCCCAGTGGCGGCGACGTTATCCTCCGTCTCGCACACAGGCCGGACCGTGATCCACAACGACGAGCGCTTCCACCAGGCCGTCCAGGACTGCGTCGAGGGACTGGAGCAGCGGACCGCTGCAGAGCTGGTCGTCGTCTCGGCCCCACGCTCGGGCTCCTACCGCGACCTCTCGCTGCTGCTCGGCGTCTGCGCGGCCGCCTGCCTGCTGCTCTTCGCGGTCTTCAGCCCCTGGCAGGTGGATCCCGCCTGGCTCCCCGTCGAGCTGCTCGCCGCCTTCGGGCTGTTCAGCTGGATCGGCGAGAGCCCCCTGGTCCTGCGCTGGCTGGGCGACCGTGAGCGGCAGGAGCGACAGGTCCGACAGGCCGCCGCGGCCGCCTTCCACACCGAGCAGGTCCACGCCACGCGCCAGCGCGTCGGCGTGCTGGTCTACGTCAGCGCGCTCGAGCGCCGGGTCGAGCTCATCGCGGACCACCGCGTCGAGGAGCGGGTGCCCCGAGCCGACTGGAACCTCGTCCACTGGCGAGCCGACGATCTGGACGGCTTCCTCGCCGGGCTGCGACAGGTCGGCGCCATCCTGGCGGAGCACCTGCCCGCGAGCGAGGCCCGGGACAACCAGCTCCCGGACGCGCCCCGGGTCCACGAGTGAAGCGCTGGCTGCCCTGGGCGCTGGCGCTGCCTTCGCTGCTCGTCGCGGGCGAGGCCCTCGCGCGCATGGGCGGCGGCGGTGACTTCGGCGGCGGCGGCGACTGGTCCAGCGGTGGCGGGGGCGGAGGAGGAGACGGTGAGGCGGTGGTCCGCCTGCTCCTGTGGCTCTGCTTCGAGCACCCCGCCCTCGGAATCCCGCTCACCCTCTGCGTGGCGGGCGGCTGGATCTACGTGAAGACCCGGGACGGCGGGCTCGCCCGAGCCCGCAGCAGGACCGTCCGCGCCCGCCCGGTCCAGCGCCGCGGCCTCGATCTGGGCCCCCTGGTCGCGCTCGACGCCAACTTCTCCGAGCTGCTGTTCGTGGACCTCGCCCAGCTCACCTACGTCCGGGCGCAGCAGCTGCGAGGGCGAGACCTCCAGGCGCTGGCCTCCCTGCTCTCCCCCAAGGCCCGGGCTGCGCTCGATGCCCGGCCGGAGGGGCCCGTGGACCAGGTCATCCTGGGCTCCACCCGCCTGGTCTCGCTGACGCTCCAGGGCCCGGACGCCCGCCTGGTGACCGAGTTCGAGGCCAACCTGGGCCAGGGCCAGGACCAGCGCTACCTGCGCGAGCGCTGGACCTGGCAGCGGCGCGCCGACACGCTGAGCCCCGGCCCCGAGCGCATGCAGGTGCTGTCCTGCGCCTCCTGCGGCGCCACGCTCGAGACCGACGTCGACGGGCGCTGCCAGCACTGCGGCGCGGCCCTCGGCGACGGGCGGCTGCAGTGGCGCGTGGTGCAGATCCAGCTCGACGAGCAGCGGCCGACGCGGCCGCCGGAGGTCTCGTCCCAGGGCGGCCAGGAGCTGGGCACCGACCTGCCCACGGTGCTGGATCCCCGCCTGCAGCCAGAGCTCCGCGCCCTGCTCGCCCGCCACACCGACCTGACCTGGCCGGCCTTCGTCGAGCAGACCAAGGCCCTGTTCCTGGCTCTCCAGCAGGCCTGGACGGAGCGGCGCTGGGACCGCGCCCGCCCCTTCGTCACCGACCCGCTCTACCAGCAGCAGCGCTACTGGATGGAGAGCTACCAGCGCGCCGGCTACACCAACCGGCTGGACGACATCGTCATCCTCCGGGTCGAGCCGGCCCGCGTCACCCTCGACGCCTTCTACGAGTCCGTCACCGTGCGCATCTTCGCCAAGCTCCGGGACTGGACCGAGGACGCCCGGGGCGAGCTGGTCGGCGGGTCCAGGACCCAGGCGCGCGCCTTCTCCGAGTACTGGACCTTCGTGCGCGCCCAGGGGCACGGCGGCGGCGCCAGCGTCGACACCGAACACTGCCCGAGCTGCGGGGCGCCCCTGGACCGCGTCAGCGAAGGCGGGGTCTGCGCATACTGCGAGACCCGACTCAGCAAGGCCGAGCACAGCTGGGTGCTCTCGGCCATCACCCAGGACGAGGTCTACGGTGGATAGCTCGCGGAAGACGGCTGGCTGGCTGCCGGTCGAGGACATGCAGCTGCAGGGGGACCCGGAGCTCGCGGGCACCCTGGGCCAGGCGCTGGGGCGGACGGGCCGCGAGGACCGCTGGACGCACGGCTTCCACACCTACCCGGCGGGCCTGCACCCGGACGCCGCGCGGGATCTGCTGACCCTCTGCCCCGAGGGCCCGATCCTGGATCCCTTCTGCGGCGGCGGGACCAGCCTGGTCGAGGCCATCGCCGCCGGCCGCGAGGCCTTCGGTCAGGACCTGAACCCGGTCGCGGTGCGGGTCTCCATCGCCCGCACCCGGCTGGTCGACGAGGCCTGGTTGACCCGCCTCCGCAGCCAGGGGCGGCGCATCACCGAGGCCGCCCGGGCCTGGACCGAGCTGCCCGTCGACCTGGACCAGGACACGCTCCGGCCCTGGTACCAGCGCAGCGTCGCCATCGAGCTGGAGGGGCTCCGGCAGGGCATCCGCCAGGCGCCCGAGGACCTGCAGGGCCTGCTCGAGCTCTGCTTCTCGAGCCTGCTCATCAAGGTCAGCTACCGGCGCAGCGACACCTCGTCCAAGCGCGTCGAGACCCAGCGCCCCAAGGGCACCACCGCCGTGCTCTTCCACAAGAAGGTCCGGGAGCTGGCTCGGCGCCTGACCGATCTGCGCGAGGTGGTGCCGCCCGGGACCCCCGAGCCGAACGTCCGCCTCGGAGACGCCCGCTCGCTGAAGCTCGAGCCGCGCTTCGGCGCCGTGCTGACCTCGCCGCCCTACCCCG
>CALGIB010000511.1 GCA_937915955.1 uncultured Pseudomonadota bacterium | reverse complement strand
GTAGCGGCTGATGCCCAGCAGGCGCGCCGCCGCCGACTGGTTGTTCTCGGTGCGCTCGAGCGCCTGACGCACGAGGCTGGTCTCGACCTCCTCGAGGACCACGCCCGCCTCGGGCAGGACGAAGGGCACCTGCGAGCCGCTGCGGCCCGGCCGCGCCCAGCGGATCTCGGGCGGCAGGTGCTCGGGGAGGATGATCTCGTGGGGCTCGAGGATCACGATGCGCTCGACCACGTTGCGCAGCTCACGCACGTTGCCCGGCCAGGGGTAGGACACCAGCAGGCGCACGGCGGCCTCGGCGAAGCCCCCCACCTCTCGACGGAACTCCAGGTTGAAGCGGGTGAGGAAGAAGTCGACCAGCTGCGGGATGTCCTCGCGCCGCTCGCGGAGGGCGGGGATCTCGACGCGGACGACGTTGAGCCGGAAGAACAGGTCCTGGCGGAAGCCGCCCTGCTCCACCTCCTTCTCGAGGTCGCGGTTGGTCGCGGCGATCACACCGGCGTCCATGCGCAGGTTCGTCGTGCCGCCGACCCGCTTGAACCGCCGGTTCTCCAGCGCGCGCAGGAACTTGGCCTGGGTCGCCAGGCTCATCTCGCCGATCTCGTCCAGGAAGACCGTGCCGCCCTTGGCCACCTCGAACAAGCCCTTCTTGGTCTGCTTGGCGTCCGTGAACGAGCCGCGCTCGTGGCCAAACAGCTCGCTCTCGACGAGCTGCTCGGGCAAGGACGCGCAGTCGATGTCCATCATCGGACCCGCCTTGCGAGGGCCGTTCTCGTGCAGGGCGTTGGCGACCAGGTCCTTGCCGACGCCGCTCTCGCCGATCAGCAGGACGGTGGGCGCGTCGATCTCGCTGAGCCGATCCAGGGTCTGAAACAGCCGCTTCATCGCCGGCGCCTCGCCGATGATGTCCCCGTAGCGGCGAGCCCGGCGACCCCGCAGGTAGCGGACCTCGTGCTGGAGCCGATGCTCCTCGAGGGCCCGGCCGATGGACAGCCCGACCTCCCGCACGTCGAAGGGCTTGGTGAGGTAGGCCGCAGCGCCCAGGCGCGTGGCCCGGACCGCGGCGTCGACCTCGCCGTTAGCGGTCAGCACCACGAAGGGCACGTCGCGACCGCTGGCCCGCACCCGTCGCATGAACTCGAAGCCGTCCACGCGCGGCATGCGCAGGTCCGTCAGGACCAGATCCGGAGAGTGCGCCTCGACCGCCTCGAAGCCCTTGTCACCGTCCTCGGCCTCGACCACGGAGTAGCCCTCCGAGCGGAGGTGCTCGCCGATGGACCAGCGAATCAGCTCCTCATCATCGACGACGAGAATGGACGCCTTGTCGCTCATGAGCTCCGGTCTGTGCAGCGGTCAGGGACGGAGAGTATCCGGCCAGCCCGCTCCGCACCCCGAATCACTCGCAGGTGATGCAGCTCGCAGGCACGAACACCCCGGATTGGTGTCCGGTGTAGATGCTGGTGAGCGTCACGCCGGCGGGCTTGACCTCGGCCGGTGAGCGGCCCAGCAGGGCATAGCCGCTGCCGTCCCAGACCCAGGCCTCCATCGTCTTCACGCCGGGCGGCACGTTGACCGCGATCCAATAGCCGTCGCCGCCGGTGAAGGTGGGCTCCTTGCTGGGGAACTTGTCGCGGAAGTAGAAGACGTCGACGCCGGCGAGGATCCCCTCGCTGCCGCGCACCAGGACCTGGCTGTAGCGCACGGGATCCCGCTGGCAGCCCACCACGCGGCCCATGACGATGCCCTTCTCCTCGTCCAGGGTGACCTCGAGCAGCTCGGGCAGACTCGCCACCGTCGCCGCCGAGAACGACACCAGGTTCAGGTCCTCCTCGACCAGCAGCACCTGGTGCTGGCTGATGGTGGCGACCAGGTCGTCGCTGGCCTCGACCGCCAGGGTCCTGGGCTCGCAGGCGGCCGCTTCGATCGCGACGCGGCCGTTGCTGTTGGTCTCGTCGCTGGCCTCGACCTCGGCGCTGGTCGTGTCGGCGGCGTACAGCTGCACCATGGCGGTGTCCACGGGCTCGCCGGTCTCGAAGTCATAGAGCCAGAGCTTGCCCGCGACGCCCGCGCAGTCGGGGTTCACGGTCCGGTCCTTCCAGACCTCGTCGAAGCTGTAGCAGCTCGAGAGCTCCACCTCCGAGGCGGTCTCGGGCAGCTCCTTCACGCTGAGGTAGGCGTCCGTGTCCGAGTCCGAGTCGGCGTCCGAGTCGGTGTCCGTGTCGGTGTCCGTGTCCGTGTCCGCGTCCCCCTCGGGGGCGCTGTCGTCGGTGGACGGACCGGGGTCCTTGTCACTGCATGCGAGGGCGAGGATGAAGAAGATCATGCCGCGAAGCTAGCCTGGATTCTCACGCTCTGCCCGTCAGAAAACGACGCCTCCAGAGCTCGTTGATTCGATCGGCCTGCGGACGGCTCCCCGCCTCGAGGCGCGGGGGTCTCCCGGGGATCTCGAGGTGCTCGAGCACGCGCTCGATCGCGCCGGGCAGGTCGTTGACGAGGTCCTCGCAGGTCAGCCGGAGCGGCGAGGTGGACCGTCGCCGGAAGAAGGCCTCCCAGGCGGCTTCCTGGGCCTCGATGCGCTCCAGGCAGGCCTGGATTCGTCGACGGGAGTAGAGCGGCGGCAGGTCCTCGCGCTGCAGCTCCGACCAACGACCGGTCTGCTCGGCGCGCGCCCAGCTGATCGCTTGATCGAGGTGATCCCGCCGGACGAGGTGGATCCAGCGCACGGATCCGAGCAGAGGCTCGGGGCCGCCCTGGCCGAAGAAGCGCTCGCGGTGGTGGCCGTGCAGCTTCAGCCCGAACCAGCCCCCGCTGCTGCGACGCCGCCGGACCCGGTCCAGGTGAGCGCGCAGCCGGGCCTCGTCCCAGCGCAGGCGGCCGACCAGGCCCAGCAGAGGGCCGCGGACAGGGCGATAGCGCTGCGCCCCGAAGCGAAGCTCCCAGTCCCGCAGCTGCATGGGGTTGAGGTACTCCTTGGGCGCCCCGGCCAGCCCGCTGTCCCAGAGCGTGCGGCAGAGCAGCGTGCTGCCCGTGCGGGGCAGGCTGGCCACGACGTAGCTGCGGACGGGCCCAGAGGGCTCCGGCAGGTCCCACTCAGGGCCATTTCGGGGGTCCAGCCACATCTGCGCCGGTAACCTGCGGTCATGGATCGACGAACGCGAGGCAAGAGCCGCCCCGGGCGCATGAGGTGCCTGGACGCGCTGCTGCCGGCGCTCTGCCCCGGCCTGAGCCGGGGCCCGGGGCGCGTCGTCGAGCTGGGTCTGGGGTCCATGCCGTGGACCAGCCTGGAGCTCTCCGAGGCCCTGCGGCGGCTGAACCCCGAGCTGGCGCTGCTGGCCGTCGACACCGACCCCGAGCGGGTCCGGCTCGCCACGGCGATGGGCCTGGAGGCCCGGACCGGGGGCTTCGGCGGCCTTCCCAGGAGCCGCCTGATCCGCTGCATGAACGTGCTGCGGCAGTACCCGGTGGACGCGGTCGAGCGAGCTCACTCCTTGCTGATCGAGGCGCTGGAGCCTGGCGGCGTGCTGCTCGAGGGCACCACCGACAAAGGCGGCCACCACGGCGTGGCCTGGGTGCTCGGGGCCGAGCCGGGCCTGCTGTTCTGGACCGACTTCACCCGGGGGTTCGCGCCCAGGATGTTCCAGGGGCCGCTGCCCCGCGACCTCTGGCGTAGCGGCCGCCTCGACGTCCTCTTCGCCGACTGGACCGCTCGCTGGGAGGCCAGCCAGGGCACACCTCGCCAGCGCTTCCTGGCCAGCGCCCCGGGGCGGGTCCTGGCACCCGGCGTGGTGCTCAGCCCGGCACCTGACCCCAGCTGAACGGCGTCACAGGCGGCGGCGCCCGCGTCTCCGGGCCGAGGGAGGCGCTGCTGAGCCGCAAGCTAGCGGACGTAGGAAGGGCCCCGATCGAGGGCCGCATCCAGGTACCGCACCAGCGGCAGCAGCTCGCGGAAGCGGGCCGCGAGCGTGGGCACCAGCCGCTCCGAGGTCGCCAGCTCCAGGCCCAGGTCACGCTTCACGAACAGCCCCTTGTGCTTGAGCAGCTCCGCCCCGGGGTGCTCTAGGTCCCAGGGCCGGGGCACACGCTTGAGCTTCTCTCCCTGCACCTCGCCGTATTCCGGGCGCAGGTCCGCCAGGATGGCCAGCAGCTGCGCCGGGTGCTCGGCGATGTAGCTGCGCAGCCGGCCCAGCTCGTCCTTGGGGGCCATCCATAGTCCAGCGCCGACGCCCACGCCCACCGGCGAGATGCCGAAGTAGAAGCCCGCCGCCCCGCCCTTGGGCCTGGTGGCGTCGTGGAAGCCACCCCAGACCTGGGTCCGGTAGGGCGTCTTGTCCTGGCTGAATCGGGTGTCCCGGTTGATACGGCTGATCGCCTTGCCCGGTGGGGTCACGTGGGCGGGGCTGATCTGGGCCAGCTCCGCGTTGATCGCCTCGACCAGGGCCCAGCTCGGCGCCTTCAGCTCGGCCTCGTAGCGCTTCTTGTTGGCCTGGAACCAGGCCCGCTCGTTGTGAGCGGCCAGGTCGGCCAGGAAGTCCATCCCCCCCTGGGGAAAGTGCACGGTCATCGCAGCTTCTCCTTGGTGCCACCACCCTATTCGGGCCCGGGCAGGGCGCCCGAGCCCTGGTGACAGCTCCTGTCAGCAGCCCAGCGTCGCGCTCGTCTGCTCCGAACCACGATCCGGATCCGGCGAGGCCGCTATAGACTGGGTGCCCGCCTTCGGGAGAGACACCATGGCCGACAGCCGCCGAGACCGCGCACCCAACCGCGCCGGAGACCAACACCCCGGCCAGCAGCGGCAGCAGCGCGCTGGCGCCCACGGCCCCCAGGCCCACGATCAGGCGCAGGAGCACGAAGGCGTGCTGGCCTACGGCAACGCCCTGGTCCAGGACCTGCTCAAGCAGGGGCATCAGGAGCTGGACGATCTGGTCGATCTCAGCCCCTCCCAGGCCCGCTGGATCCGCGTGCTGCGCGAGCTCGAGATGCTCAACCCCCAGGCCACCGTGCAGGATCTGGCGATGGCCGTGTCGCTGCGGATCTGGAACGCCGGACAGATGTGGGACGACAACGGCAAGTCCAGCTACCCCGGGCTGATCCTGGACTACGAGGGCGGGGACGGGCACAAGAGCGTGCGCTTCGGGGACGGCCAGGGCAGCGAGATCAGCCGCCGGGACCTGATGCCCTGGGCCAAGGACCAAGGGGGCGACGCCAGCAACGTCAACCACGCCTTCCCGGCCGTGGCGGCTCAGGCCGGACGCGGCACGCTGAGCGCCGAGTACGCCAGCTTCATGGCGACCTCGGGCGGCGACACGCTGCAGAACAGGCGCGATGCTGACCGAGGGCGAGAACAACTTCAGCGCCGGCGAGTACACGGGCAACCTGCGGGCCGAGGCCATCGCCGACCGGGTCCGCGACGAGGGAGGCTCGCTCTCCGACGCGATGCTGCAGCAGTTCCGCAAGGAGAACCGCGACCGCTGAAGGGAGCGCGGCCACGGGTTGGTCCGCCGGGCGACCTGCTCGGCGAGACCTAGGACGGCGACAAGGACCGCGACTGCCTGACCGCGATCCGGCAGGCCGACTGCGACGCCATCGAGGCGACATCGACTGCGACGTCCGGGCCGACGAGTAGGGGCAGGATCGGCCTCAAGCCGCCTCGCGCCTCCCCCTAGATGGAGCCAAGGAGGTGGTCCACCGTCCTGGGCGCCGACACCGGGTCCCTGGACCTGTCCACAGCGACCACCGCCCAGGCCTGGACACCGCGCTGGACACCGTCCGGGCGCTGGACGCTCGACTCCAGGCCGAAGCCGACGCGCTGGAGGTCCTGCTCGAGACCCTCTGAGGTGCGCCCGGCGCGGGGCGTGCAAGATTGCTCGGCATGCGCACCCCTCCCTGGCGCCGAAAGGCGGTCACCAGCATCACCAGCCGCGGCTTCCAGACCCTGGCCACGGTCGGAGGCTGGAGCCCCTGGGCCCGACCCGAGCGCTACGGGCTGACCCGCCACGAGGGCCTGCGCTACGGCGAGCGCCAGGAGCAGGTCGCTGACCTCTACGTGCCCGCCACCCCGGGTCCCTGGCCGGTCGCGCTCTACGTGCACGGCGGTGGCTTCCGCGCGCTCTCCCGCCGCACCCACTGGCTGATGGCCCTGGCCTTCGCCCGCCGCGGCTACCTGACCTACAGCGTGGACTACCGCCTGGCGCCCGAGCACCGCTTCCCCGCCGCCGCGCAGGACATCTGCCGGGCCCTGGCCTGGATCGCCGTGCACGCCCCCGAGCAGGGCGGCGATCTGGGGCGCCTGGTGCTCTCGGGCGAGTCCGCGGGCGCCAACCTCGCCCTGGTGGGCACCCTGGCGGCCTGCTCGGTTCGGCCCGAGCCCTGGGCCGCCCAGGTCCGTGACAGCGGCCTGCGCCCCAAGGCCGTGGTGCCGTTCTGCGGCCTGCACCAGGTCAGCCAGCCAGCCCGCTACGACCGCGGCTTCCCCTTCCAGGACGTCATCGACCACACCTCGGACTGCTACCTGGGCGACCTCGTCGGCCACGCGCTGGCTGACCCGCTGATCGAGGTCGAGGCCCTGGACAGCGCCCAGGACTGGCCGGCCTTCTTCGTGCCCTGCGGCACCGCCGACCCCATCCACCAGGACAGCCAGCGCCTGGTCGCGGCGCTGCGGCGCCTGGCGGTCGACGTCGAGGGGCGCGACTACCCGGGCGAGGCCCACAGCTTCCACGGCTACATCTGGCGAGAGCAGGCCCGGCAGTGCTGGCGCGACACCTTCGAGTTCCTGGACGCGAGGCTGTGATCCGCCCGGCCTCCGGGCAGGCCTGATCAGGCCAGGAAGTCCAGCAGCACTCGATTGAAGCGGCGCGGCTGCTGGATGTTCGGCGTGTGCGCGGTGTCCCGGAAGACCTCCACTCGGGCGTCGGGCAGCAGCCCCACAAGCCGCTCGCCGGTCTCCACGGGGAAGACCCGGTCGTGCTCGCCCCAGCACACCAGCGTCGGGTGCGGACACGCGACCGGGGGAGGCTGGCGAACCATCTGGACGACCTCGGCCAGCAGGGGCAGCTGCTCCGACCGCCGGTTCACGAACATGCGCGCGTGCACGTCGGCGAGCACGAAGTCGGGCAGCCAGGGCGGCCGGTGCCAGGCGATGCCGACCAGGTCACGCATCCCGCTGGGGCTGGCTGGCAGCAGCAGGTCCTCGATCGAGCGCGCGCCGAAGCGCCCCAGCAGCGCCTGGTAGTCGTCCCAGGTGAAGGCGGGCCCCGGACAGTCGCTGAGCAGCACGCGCCGCACGCGCTGGCCGTGCTCCCGTGCCAGCCCCAGCGCCACGAAGCCGCCATAGCTGAGGCCGCAGACGTCGTACTGCTCGTGCCCGAGCTGCTCCATCAGCGAGGCGCAGCGCCCGATCATGGTCTCCAGCGGCCTGTGGATGGCCCCCGAGCTGCCGCCGTGGCCGACCAGGTCCGGCGCCACGACCCGGTGCCGGTGAGCCAGCGCCCCGAGCTGCCCGTCCCACTGCCAGAGCGCCTCGACCGCGAAGCCGGAGATCAGCAGCAGCGGCCGACCGTAGCCGCCCTGCCAGACCGCGAGGCGGCCGTGGGGCGTGTCGTGGATGCCCTGCCGGAACCCCGCGCGACCCGCCGACCAGCGCAGCCGCCGGCCGTGGATCTCCGCTGGTCCGAGTCCGGGAGGTATCAAGTCCATGGGGGCCGCCCATACCCCGATCAGGGCGGGCGCGCCCCGCGTCCCCCCGTCCAGGCTGACCCCCCTCGAAGCGCAGCGGGGCCCCGTGGACGCGCGCGCCCAGCGGGACCCCGACTCGACCCGGAGGGGCCTGGAGCTTCAGTCCTCCCAGGGGGAGTTCTGGTCCCAGGACACGCGGATCTCCCAGCCGTCGCCCATCTCGACCTCGCCGTCGTAGAGGCGCTCACCCATGCGGCTGGCGCTGCCCACGCTGGCGTCCTGGTCAGGACGCGCGGTGGCGTAGTGGCTGAACTGCCCCCAGGGGCTCTCGCTGGGCCGCGCCGTGGCCAGGCCCCAGTCTCCGTGGCTCTCGAAGTCGCCACCGGACTGGGCGGCCTCGTGGGCGGGGGCGGCCAGCACGTAGGCGACGTCGGGGGCCAGCGCGCTGCGGATGTCCTCGTCCACCAACTCCACGTCCACGAGCATGGCGTGCTCGAGCGCCCTCCGATCCCACTGCTCCTCGGGGTCGAAGAGATCGTAGAGGCCGCCGACGTAGAGCTCGGTGGTCACGATGGCCGTCACCGGGGGCGGGCCGTCCTCGAGCGCGGGGCGCGCCAGGAACTGCCAGCCCTCCCAGCCGGCGTCGTCGATGGTCACGAAGGCGGCGCTGACCCCCTCCGGCATCGTGCGCATCTCGTAGATGGCGATCACGCCGTCGGCGGGCAGCCCCAGCTCCTGCCGCACGGTCTCGCCGATGCGATAGGCCGAGACGAAGGCGCGCGCCTGGATGTGGCCGTCCCAGGACGGCTCGTAGACCTCGGGCTCGGGGTCGAAGCCACCGAGCGGCTCTTCCTGCTCCACGAGCTCCGGGAGCTCGATGTCCGGGGTGGAGCCAGGACCGTCATGGATCCCAGGGGTCATTCCGGCGAGGGCGGCGGCAAAGTTCATGGTGTCTCCTCCGGCGGCTTGGAAGGTGGCCGCTCGGAGATGGGATCGGCTGTCCCAGCCCAGGGCATTACCCCCAGCCGCGAGGTACTGTGAGCCCTCGCGAACGAGCAGGAGGTGCTCATGATCCTTGCCTTGCTGGCCTGCACCGGCGCCACCCACGTCGACGACAGCTTCGTCGACCCCGACCCCCGCACCTTCGACTCGGCCACGCTGCCGACCCCGAGCCTCGCGCTCTCCGGGGGGACCTTCGAGGACAGCGACGGCGACGGCCGCTGGTCCCCGGGAGAGGCCGCGGACGTCCTGGTCGACCTGACGAACACCGCCACCGAGGACTACCCCTACTACCCGGGGGCGCTGCTGGCCGTGGACAACGAGGGCGTCACCATCGAGCCCGACGACTGGCACCTCTACGAGCTCAAGGCGGGCGAGACCTTCACGGCCCGCTTCCCGGCTCAGGCCTCGTCCAGCCTCGAGGACGGCGCCGTCCTGGGCTTCACCGCCACCGCCCACGTGCAGAACTGCGAAGGCGACGAGTGCCCGGACACCGACCCCTACCTGTTCGAGATCACCCTCGAGGAGCCCGAGCAAGTGGACACGGGCGGCGGCGGGGACGGCGGCTGAGTGCTGTGGCTGCTGGCCTGCGGCGGCGGCGAGCCCGTGACGGAGGCGGCCCAGGCCCCACCTGATCCGCCCGCACCCACCGAGCAGATCCTGGAGCTCGAGCAGCGCCTGATCGCCTACCTGCACGACCAGGGGCGCATCGACAGCTCGGTGCAGCCCGAGGCCAGCCTCTGGGTGGGCT